>DASVZD010000121.1:0-2662 GCA_036391815.1 Rhodocyclaceae bacterium | reverse complement strand
GGGCCGCGTGGTACACGTCGGCCTTGCGGGCCAGGTCGATGCGCGTCAGCGCGTCGGCGAGCTCCACCATGTCGCTGACGCCCACGTCGAGGCCCATCAGCCGCAGCAAACGGCCGAAGAGCAGAAGATTCTTGACGAAGTAATCGGGCGCGGCGGCGGTCATCGCGGCCATCCGGGCGGTCAGGCGGCCGCGGCCGCTTTGGCGACCAGTTCGCGGACGACGGCGCCCTGCACCTTCTGCACATCGTCCTGGTATTTGAGGATCACGCCGAGCGTATCGTCCGCCGTCTCGGCCGACAGGTCGCGCGCATTCAGCGCCGTCAGCGCGGCCGCCCAGTCGATCGTCTCGGACACGCCGGGCACCTTGTACAGCTCGACGCGGCGCAATTCCTGCACGAAGGCGACGATCTGGCGCGCCAGACGCTCTTCCGCCTCCGGCACACGCGCGCGCACGATCCGCAGTTCCTTGTCCAGCGAGGGATAGTCGATCCAGTAGTAGATGCAGCGGCGCTTGAGCGCGTCGTGGATCTCGCGCGTGCGGTTGGAGGTGAGCACGACGACCGGCGGGTGCGCCGCCTTGAGCGTGCCGATCTCCGGCACGGTGATCTGCCAGTCCGAGAGCAGTTCGAGCAGGAACGCCTCGAACTCCTCGTCGGCGCGGTCGAGCTCGTCGATCAGCAGGACGGGCGCCTTGTCACGCGAGCCTTCGATCGCCTGCAGGAGCGGGCGCTTGATGAGGAACTCGGGCGAGAAGACCCCGTGCAGGGCGTCGCCGGTCGCTCCGTGCTGCGCTTCCAGCAGGCGGATCTGCAGCATCTGCCGCGTGTAGTTCCACTCGTAGACGGCCGTGTTGATGTCGAGGCCCTCATAACATTGCAAACGGATCAACTCGGTGTCGAGGATGGCGGCGAGCGTCTTGGCGATCTCCGTCTTGCCGACGCCGGCCTCGCCTTCCAGGAAGAGCGGCTTCTTGAGCGCCAGCGAGAGGTAGATGGCCGTTGCCAGTCCGCGCTCCGCAATATAGTTATGCGCCTGCAATGCCTGCATCACGTCGTCAATAGAGTTCATGGTCTGACCTGTCGAATTGCCGAGATGGTGCATGCCGGGCGGCATGCGAACGGATTATAGCGCAGCTGGTGACTAGCGACTAGATAAGGTTCACAATAGATAAAGTTGAGTGTAGGATAGGGCACATGAGCCTACGGTATGCGCAACTGATCCGCCACCCAACGATATTTGTCACGATGACCGGTCTGCACCGCAACGAATTTGATGCGTTGGCCGATGAAATCCTGCCGTTGCATGCGCAGGCACAGCGTAAGCGACTGCAACGGCCCCAGCGTAAGCGCGCCATGGGCGCGGGGCACCCGTTTGAGCTCGCGCCCATTGACCAGTTGCTGTTGACGCTGGTCTGGCTGCGACATTATCCGATCAATGCCGTGCTGGGCTACCTCTTCGAGGTCAGCGAATCAACGGCACGGCGTGCGGTGTTGAGTATGCTCCCGCTCTTGGAGCAATCCGGTCGGGATAGCCTCCGGATGCCCGAGCCCAACAAGCGCCAGAGGCGTTCGCTCGACACGCTATTAACCGAGTTGCCCGCATTGCTAGTCATCGTGGATAGTTTTGAACAACGGGTCCAACGGCCGCCGGCGCGCAGCGCAGCCGACCGCTATTACAGCGGCAAGAAGAAACAGCATACGCTGAAAAGCCAGGTGACGGTCAATCACGCTACCGGCGAGATATGCGATGTCTCAGCCAGCGTCGAAGGACCGACCGCCGATATGACCTTGCTCAAGCAGTCTGATGTGCTTGCCCGCTTGCCTCCGGCGGTGGGTGTGCTGGGCGATCTGGCTTATGTGGGCACGGACAAACTACACCCGGCTCGTTTGGGTTTTACGCCGCGTCGCAAACCACGCGGTCAGCCACGTCCCGCCGCTGACGTGGCCTACAACACGGCATTTTCCAAACAGCGTATCGTCGTTGAACACGCGATTGGCCGGTTGCGTCGTTATGAAGCACTGGATCAAACTGATCGCCATCATCGCCGACACCACGCGGAGCGGGTCATGGCTGTGGCTGGTTTGGTCAATCGTCAAATCCGACAGCGCTGCTTGAACTGAGCGCGCTCTCTTAGCGCCCCTCAGCCAATCTCTGTTTACTTGCCTTATTGTGAATCTTGTCTACTGTCTATCCGTTATCGACGCGTAACTCGGGCGTAACAATCTCACAATCTTTGCCCGCTATGATGCTGAACGCGGAATCGTTCCACAAATAATCTCACCCAGGGAGGGTCTCATGTTCAAAAAGATAGCACGATTGCTCGCAACGGTTGGAGCCGTCGCGGTTGCCTTCTCGCTTCTCGCGTACTCCGCTGGCGCCGCCATAGCGGCCGGCCATGCTGGCGCCGTGTTCGTCCTGACGGACGAAGCGGCCGGCAATGCGGTGGCCGCTTTCATGCGCGCCGCCGACGGCAGCCTCACGCCGGCCGGCGCCGTCCCCACCGGCGGCAACGGGAGCGGCGGCACGCTCGGCTCGCAAGGTGCGCTGGTGCTGAGCGACGAAGGCGATTGGCTCTACGCGGTGAATGCCGGCAGCAACACGATCTCCTTCTTCACGGTGGACGATCATGGCCTCCATTTACGCGGCCAGGTCAATTCAGGCG
>DASVZD010000120.1:0-14659 GCA_036391815.1 Rhodocyclaceae bacterium | reverse complement strand
TTCGGCGCGCTGGTGCTGGTGCTGCGCTACGCGGTGCTGCCGCAGATCGAGGACTACCGGCCCGACATCGAGGCGGCGCTGACGCGCACGCTGAAGTTGCCGGTGACCATCCGCGCCATCGATGCCGGCTGGTCCGGCTTGCGGCCCCGCCTGGCCATGCACGGCCTCGACATCCACGACGCCCAGGGACGCCCCGGCCTCGACCTCGCCGAGGTGCGCGCCGAGCTCGCCTGGTCGTCGCTCTGGCATTTCGGCCTGCGCCTGCACCGGCTGGAAATCGTCGCCCCCGACCTCGACGTGCGGCGCGACAAGGTCGGCCATTTCTTCGTCGCGGGCCTGGAGATGGCCGCCGACGGACAGGACAGCGGCTTCGACCGCTGGCTCCTTTCGCAGGACCGCATCGTCGTCCGCGACGCCTCGATCCGCTGGCACGACGAAATGCGCGGCGCGCCCACCCTTGCGCTGGCGCACCTGAACCTCGATCTGCAGAACGACGGCAGTCGGCACCGCTTCGGCGTGGTCGGCGAGCCGCCGCCCGGCCTGGCGGCGCGGGTGGATCTGCGCGGCGACCTGCGCGGCAGCGACCTCGGCAAGATCGATGCGTGGCGGGGCCAGGCCTATGCCGAACTCGACTACGCCGACCTGGCGGTGTGGCGCACCTGGATCGACTATCCGGTGGACCTGCCGCGCGGCAGCGGCGCGGTCCGCCTGTGGCTGACCTTCGCCGACGAGGAAGCGACCGGAATGACGGCCGACATCCGGCTCGCCAACGTGATGCTGCGCTTTTCGCCCGGACTGCCGGCGCTCGACCTGAGCCGTCTCGAAGGCCGCATCAAGGCGATGCGCCGCGCCGACGGCTACGAGGTCGAGACCCGCCGCCTCGCGCTCGCGACGCGCGACGGCATCCGCCTCGCGCCGACCGATTTCCACCTGCGCTACCGCGCGCCCGAGGGCAGCCGCAGCGGCGGCGGTGAGCTGGAGACCAGCGGCCTCGACCTCAATGCCCTGACGGCGCTGGCCGCTCCCCTGCCGCTTCCCGACGCCGCCCGGCAAGCCCTGGCGAAATATGCGCCGCATGGGCGCGTCAAGGACTTCAAGCTGTCGTGGAACGGCGCGGCCGGCGCGCTCACCGATTGGCGCGTCAAGGGTCGCTTCGAGGACCTGGGCCTGGCGGCGGCCGACGGCGCTCCGGGATTCTCTGGACTGAGCGGAAGCGTCGACGGCGACGCCCGGGGCGGCAGCCTGACGCTGGCCAGCGGCGCCTCCTCGATCGATCTGCCCGGCGTTTTCGCCGATCCACGGCTGTCGTTCGAATCGCTGGCCGCCGACGCCCGCTGGAAGGCGGACCGCGACGGCATCGACGTGCAGCTGGCGCGGGCGACCTTTCGCAACAGGGATGCGGCGGGCGAGGCGGCCGGCCGCTATTTCAGGGCGAAGAGCGGCGGTCCCGGCGAGATCGACCTGGCGGCGAAGCTGACCCACGCGCAAGGCAATGCGGTGTGGCGCTACATGCCGCTCGCGGTCAACAGCGGCGTGCGCGACTGGCTGAAGGAAGCCATCCCGGGAGGCATAGCCGACGAGGCGACGCTGCGGCTGAAGGGGAATCTCGCCAAGTTCCCGTTCGCCGGCGGGCAGGACGGCATCTTCCAGGTGAAGGGCCGCTTCCGCGACGCCACGCTGCGCTACGCCGCGGGCTGGCCCGAGATCAGGAACATCGCCGGCGAACTGCTGTTCGAAGGCAGCCGCATGTCCATCCGCGCCAGCAAGGGCAATATCCTGGGCGTCGGCATCGGGCCGGTGACCGCCGACATCGCCGATCTCGGCGCCGACCGGGAAACGCTTGCCGTCGAGGGCAATGCCGCCGGTCCCACCGCGGACTTCCTCAAGTTCATCGAGGCCAGCCCGGTCGGAGAGCACATCGACCACTTCACCGAGAACATGAAGGCGCTCGGCAACGGCGAACTGCGGCTGCGCCTCGACATGCCGCTGGAGCGCCTTGCCGATACCAAGGTCGACGGCCAGTTCCGCTTCGTCAACGACCAGGTCGTCGTCGATCCGGACGTCCCCGTCCTCACCGACGTGAACGGCGAGATACATTTCACCGGCGACCGCCTGGAATCGCAGAAGATCCATGCCAACGTGTTCGGCATGCCGCTTGCCATCGACGTCGCGACCGCCGCCGATGGCAGCGTCGGCGTCAAGGCTGCCGGCACGCTGGCCATGAAGCCGCTGGCCCAGCAGACGGGGCTGCCGCTGTTCGACAGCCTGTCGGGCTCCGCGCCGTGGAGCGGCACGGTGAAGGTCAAGAAGAAGAACGCCGAGGTGCATATCGAGTCGAGCCTGCAGGGCATCGCCTCGGCCCTGCCGCCGCCGTTCAACAAGACGACGCGCGAGGCGATGCCGCTGGTGCTCGACCGCAGGCAGTTGCCGGGCGGGCGCGCCGTGCTGACCGCCAGCCTGGGCAACGCGGCCAGGGCGACGCTGGTGCGGCGCACCGACGCCGGCAAGCCGGGCTTCGAGCGCGGCGTCATCGCGGTCGGCACGCCGGCCAAGCTGCCGGACCGCGGCGTCCTGTTCGCCGCGCAGGCGAAGCGCATCGACCTCGACCAGTGGCGCCGCATGCTGGGCAACGGCGGCCGCGGCAACGGCAGCCTGCCGGTCACCCAGCTCGACGTGCGCGCCGACGAATTGGTCGCGTTCGGGCACAGCGTCGCCGGCCTGCGGCTTGCCGGCACGCAAACCCTGGGCATCTGGCGCTTCGACATCCGCAGCCGCGACATCGCCGGGAGCCTCGACTGGGACGGCAGCGGAGCGGGGCGCGTCTCGGGGCGGCTCTCGCTGCTGTCGATCTCCGACACCTCGGCGGCGCAGAACGCCCCCAGCAGCGACTCCGCCGAGGAAATGCCCGCAGTCGATCTCACCATCGACCGCTGCATCCTGAAGGGCAAGGATCTCGGCCTCGTCAAGCTGAAGGCCGAGAACGCCAAGGACGGCTACTGGAATGCCCGCTTCGAGGTGAAGAACGACGACCTCAGCGTGGACGGGAACGGCCGCTGGCGCCCGAACCCCACCGCCGCCGAGACGCAGGTCGATTTCAAGCTGTCGACCAAGAGCATCGAGCGGCTGCTGGCCCGGCTCGGCTATCCGGAGGCGGTCAAGCGCGGCACGGCGGAACTCGAAGGCGCCTTGTCCTGGAACGGTCCGCCCGCTTCGCTCGACTACGCGACGCTCAACGGCACGCTGAAGTTCGTCGCCTACTCGGGGCAGTTCGCCAAGCTGGAGCCCGGCGTCGGAAGGCTGCTGGGCGTGCTCTCGCTGCAGTCGCTGCCGCGCCGGCTGACGCTCGACTTCCGCGACATCTTCAGCGAAGGTTTCGCCTTCGACGGCATCCGCGGCGAGGCCACCGTGACGCGCGGCGTGATGGAGACCAAGAACCTGCAGATCGTCGGGCCGGCGGCCAAGATCATGATGAGCGGGACGGTCGACCTGCCGCAGGAAACGCAGAACCTGAAGGTGCGCGTGCAGCCGGCGCTCGGCGAATCGATCGCCACCGGGGTGCTGCTGGCGCATCCGGCGGCCGGCGCCGCGGCCTGGGTGTTCAACAAGATATTCGGCAACCCGTTCGACATCGCCTTCTCCTACGAATACGCGGTGACGGGCTCCTGGGCGGACCCGAAGGTGGCGAAGCTCGGAGCGCAGCCGCCCCCGGCGGCGCAGGAAGGGGCGGCGAAATGAGCGCGCGCAGCGTCCGCATCGCCGCGGTCCAGATGATTTCGGGGCCGGCCGTGCCGCCCAATCTCGAGCGCGCCGGGCAACTGGTGGCGGAGGCCGCCGCAGCCGGCGCACAGCTCGTCGCGCTGCCCGAGTATTTCCCATTCATCGGCGCCAGCGACGCCGAGCGGCTCGACGCGCGCGAGCGCGAGGGCGACGGGCCGATCCAGCGCTTCCTGGCCGATACGGCCCGCAGGCACGGCATCTGGCTGGTCGGCGGCTCGCTGCCGATGTTCGGCGACGATCCCGGCAAGCAGCGCAACAGCTGCCTGGTGTTCGATCCCGCGGGCCGCCGGGCGGCGCGCTACGACAAGATCCACCTGTTCGGCTTCCGCAAGGGCGACGAGGCCTATGACGAGGCCGCGACCATCGAGGCCGGCGCCGAGCCGGTGGCGTTCGAGGCGCCTTGCGGGCGAGTCGGCCTGGGCATCTGCTACGACCTGCGCTTCCCGGAACTCTTTCGCGCGCTCGGGCAGGTGGACCTGCTGGTGATCCCCGCCGCCTTCACCGACACGACCGGCAGGGCCCACTGGGAACTGCTGCTGCGCGCCCGTGCCGTCGAGAACCAGTGCTACGTGCTGGCCTCGGCGCAGGGCGGCCCTCACCCGACCGGCCGCGTCACCCATGGCAACAGCATGATCGTCGATCCCTGGGGCCAGGTCGTCGCCCGCATGGACAAGGGCGAGGGCGTCGTCATGGCGGAACTCGACCCGGATCGCATTGCCGAAGTCAGGACGGCCCTGCCCGCCCTGCAACACCGTAAACTAGGAAATCCATGACCACCGACAGCGCCACGCTTTTCCATACCGCCGAACAGTGCTTGCTGACGCCGTTCGACCTGACGCCCGCCAAGCTCACCGGCGTGTTCGGCGAGATCCTCGGCCACCGCGTCGACTACGCGGACCTCTATTTCCAGTACGCGCGTTCCGAAGCCTGGAGCCTGGAGGAGGGCATCGTCAAGTCGGGCAGCTTCAACATCGAGCAGGGCGTCGGCGTGCGCGCCATCGCGGGGGACAAGACCGCGTTCGCCTATTCCGACGAGATCAGCCTGCCGGCGCTGGAATCCGCGGCCCGCGCCACGCGCGCCATCGCATCGCAGGGCAGCGGCGGCACGCTGCCGGCGGTTGGCCAGCGGCTGGTGCCCGCGCTCTACGGCGCCCACGACCCGATCGTGTCGCTGGCGGATGCCGAGAAGGTGAAGTTGCTGGAGCGCCTCGAAGGCTTCGCGCGCGCTGCCGACAGCCGCGTCACCGAGGTGATGGCGAGCGTCGCCGGCTCCTGGGAAGTCGTCATGGTGATGCGCTCGGACGGCCACCTCGCCGCCGACGTGCGCCCGCTGGTGCGGGTTTCCATCAGCGTCATCATGCAGGAGCAGGGGCGCCGCGAACAGGGCTCGGCGGGCGGCGGCGGCCGCTATGACTATGCGTACTTCACCGACGAGTTGCTGCGCGACTATGCGAAGAAGGCGGTGCACCAGGCGTCGGTCAACCTCGCGGCGAAGCCCGCGCCGGCCGGCACCATGACGGTGGTGCTCGGTTCCGGCTGGCCCGGCATCCTGCTCCACGAGGCGATCGGCCACGGCCTCGAGGGCGACTTCAACCGCAAGGGCAGCTCGACCTTCTCCGGCCGCATCGGCGAGCAGGTGGCGGCGAAGGGCGTCACCGTGATCGATGACGGCACCATTCCCGACCGCCGCGGCTCGCTGTCGATCGACGACGAGGGCAACCCGACGCGCCGCACCGTGCTGATCGATGACGGCATCCTGGTCGGCTACATGCAGGACTCGCTCAACGCACGGCTGATGGGCGTCGAGCCCACCGGCAACGGCCGGCGCGAATCCTTCGCCCACCTGCCGATCCCGCGCATGACGAACACCTGCATGCTGAACGGCGACAAGGACCCGCAGGAAATCATCGCCTCGGTGAAGAAGGGCCTCTACGCGGTGAATTTCGGCGGCGGCCAGGTCGACATCACCAGCGGCAAGTTCGTCTTCTCGACCGCCGAAGCCTACCTGATCGAGGACGGCAAGATCACCACCCCGGTGAAGGGCGCGACGCTGATCGGCAACGGGCCCGACGTGCTCAAGCGGGTTTCCATGATCGGCAACGACATGGCGATGGACCCCGGCGTCGGGACCTGCGGCAAGGACGGCCAGAGCGTGCCGGTCGGCGTCGGCCAGCCGACGCTGCGCATCGACGGGCTGACGGTCGGCGGCACCGGAGGCTAACCGGCGGCCGCCGCCGCCACTTCCACCCGGTTGCGCCCGTTCTCCTTGGCGCGCCGCACGGCGGCCTCGGCCGCCGCGATCAGGGTCTCGAGTTCGGTGTTCAGCCCCATCGGCGCCACGCCGCAGCAGATGGTGACCTTGGCGACGGCGTCTCCCGTCAGCCTGGCGAGCGACATCAGTTCGACCGAGAGCCGCAGCCGCTCGGCGATGCGCAGGCCTTCGTCGGTCGGGGTATTGGGCAGCAGGATGGCGAACACTTCGCCGCTGTAGCGGGCGATCAGGTCGGGCGCCCGCAGGCTCTCCGCCAGCCGGCGCGCGATCGCGCGCAGCACGGCGTCGGCGGTCAGGTGGCCGACCTTCTCGTTGACTTCGCCGAAGCGGTCGACGTCGGCCATCACCAGGCACAGCGGCGAGCCGTCCTGTTCGCAGCGGCGGATCGAGCGCGGGAAGCCTTCGTTCATCCAGCGCCGGTTGTGCAGGCCGGTCAGCGTGTCGACGCTGACGGCGGTTTCGAACTCGAGGCTGTGGGTCGACGTGGTGACGAGCGCCAGGTTGTCCATGCGGATGCGCCCGGCGAGGATGGCGAGCAGGTTGCGCGCGAAGCGATGGGAGCGCTCGATCAGCGCCCACAAGGCCTCCTGCGGCATCACCAGCAGTTCGCTGTCGCTCGCCGCGATGACCAGGGCGGAAGCGCCCTGGCCGTTGATCACCGACATTTCGCCGACGCATTCCCCGACGCCGACCACGGTATGCGCCGGCGCGTCGCGGCCTTCGAGGTACACCCGCAATTCGCCGCGCAACACCACGTAGAGGCAGTCGTTGATGGCCCCGGGTTCCAGCAGGGTGTCGCCGGCCGCCACGGAACAGCGGGCGCAATCGTCGAGCAGGTGGCTGATCACCGCCATGTCGACGCGGTTGAAGAGACCGTTGCTGGAAAGCTGGGCAAGCAGCTCGGGATCCATCTGTCCTCCCTCGGCGAATGCCGCCAGTGTAGCCGAAAGGGCCGGCGCAGGCCCGCAACGGCGGGCATCGGCGCTTGCTGCGATGCGGCGAAGGCGGGGCCTTAAGGTAGAATCGCCCTCTTTGTACCAAGGTAGTAGCCCGATGAAGCACATCGTCGACGACGTCCGGATCAAGGAGATCAAGGAACTTTCCCCGCCCGGCCACCTGCTGCGCGAGTTCCCTGCGACCGAGCCGGCGGCGGAAACCACCTTCGGGGCACGCGCCGCGATCCACCGCATCCTCCACGGCGCCGACGATCGCCTGCTCGCCGTGGTCGGTCCCTGCTCGATCCACGAATTCGATGCCGCCATGGAATACGCGCGCAAGCTGGCGGCCGAAGCCAAGCGCCTCTCCGGCGACCTGCTGATCCTGATGCGCGTCTATTTCGAGAAGCCGCGCACCACCATCGGCTGGAAGGGCCTGATCAACGACCCGCGCCTCGACGGCAGCTTCAAGATCAACGAGGGCCTGCGCCTCGCCCGCAAACTGCTGTGGGAGATCAACGAGATGGGCCTGCCGTGCGCGACGGAGTTCCTCGACACCATCACGCCGCAGTACACCGCCGACCTCATCGCCTGGGGCGCCATCGGCGCGCGCACCACGGAGTCGCAGGTGCACCGCGAGCTCGCCTCGGGCCTGTCGTGCCCTGTCGGCTTCAAGAACGTCACCGACGGCAACGTGCGCATCGCCGTCGACGCCATCAAGGCGGCGGCCAGTCCGCACCACTTCCTGTCGGTCACCAAGGCCGGCCATTCGGCCATCGTGTCGACCAACGGCAACGAGGACTGCCACGTCATCCTGCGCGGCGGCAAGGAGCCCAATTACCAGGCGGCGGCGGTCGACGCCGCATGCCAGGAACTGGCCAAGTCCGGGCTCGCCTCGCGGGTCATGATCGACTTCTCGCACGCCAACAGCCGCAAGGACTTCAAGCGCCAGATCGAGGTCGCCGAAGACGTCGCCGCGCAGATGTCGGGCGGCGAGGACAGGATCTTCGGCGTGATGGTCGAATCGCACCTGAAGGAAGGCCGCCAGGACCTGCTGCCGGGCAAGCCGCTCCAGTATGGCGTCTCGATCACCGATGCCTGCATCGGCTGGGACGATACCGTGGCGCTGCTCGAAACCCTCGCCGGCGCCGTCCGCAAACGCCGCCTCGCGCTGGCCGATCGCTGATGCAGTAATGGCCCCCCACGCTCGCATGCGCTCGCTGCCCCCCACGGGGGGGCGCATGGCTTCTTGGGGCGGCCCGGCGAAGCCATGATCGCCGGCACGCAACCCCGCCGGCTGTTCTTCGTCCTCTTCTGGATCACGCTCGCCTTCCGCTGCTGGCTGGCGGCGGCGATGCCGATTACCGGCGACGAGGCCTACTTCGTCGACTGGGGACGCATTCCCGACTGGGGCTTCTACGACCATCCGCCGATGATCGGCTGGTGGCTGGCGGCGCTGCTCGCCGTCTCCGACGCCGAATGGTGGCTGCGCCTGCCGGTGACGCTGCAGCCGGCGATCCTGGCGCTGACGGTCGGCTGGGCCATGCGCCGGCTGTGGCCGCAGCTCGAGGAGGACCGTTCGTGGTGGGCCGCGCTGCTGGTGCTGCTGGCGCCGGTCAACGTCTGGAACGTCTTCGTCACCACCGACACGCCGCTGATCTACTTCTCGGTGTTCGCCGGGCTGGCGTGGATACGCGCGGCCGAGGACGACGACCCGCGCTGGTACCTGGCGGCGGGGCTGTTCCTCGCCGGCGCGGTGCTGTCGAAGTATTTCGCGGCGCTGCTCGGCTTCGCCTTCCTGGTCGACGTGGCGATGCGCCGCAACCGGCGCGCGTGGAAGGGGCTGGTGATCGCCTACGCCTGCACGGTGCCGGCCCTGCTGCTGATGGCCTGGTGGAACGCGGGCCACTGCTGGCCGAACTACATGTTCAACTTCGTGAACCGCCACGGCGACGCCGGGCTGTCGTGGAAGACCCCGCTGCTGTACGTCGTGACGCTGGCCTACGTTCTGTCGCCGCCGGTGCTGTGGCTGCTGATCGTGCGCGGCGGCGGCGTGCTGACCAGCGGTTGCCGCGCCCTGGCGATGCTCTCGCTGGTGCCCTTCGTACTGTTCGGCCTGCTGTCGCTGGTCAAGATGATCGGCCTGCACTGGCTGCTGTCCTTCGTGCCTTTCGCCCTGATGCCGATGGCGCGCCGCCTGCCGCTGCCCGGCCTGCGCCGGCTCGGCCTGTTCTTCGTGGCCTTCGCCGCGCTCCATATCGTCGCCATCGCGGCCATCTCGCGGCTGCCGCTCGAGACCTGGCGCTCGGCCCGCATCTACGACGGCCTGGTGCTCACCTTCGACACGCCGGCGCTGCTCGAGCGGCTCAAGCCCTATGCCGGCGACTACGTGTTCGCCAGCGACGGCTATTCGAACGCCGTGACCTTCGGCTACAACGCGCGCCGCCGCTTCATCGTCTTCGGCGAGGCGTCGAGCCACGCGCGCCACGACGACATCCTCACCGACTTCCGCGCGCTGGCCGGGAAGAACATCCTGGTGCTGCGCAAGAGCGCTCCCGATCCGGACTGGTACCGCCGCTATTTCAAGGAGGTCGAGGTCAGGCAGTTCGAGGTGCGCGGCGTGCCGTTCTGGATCGTCCTCGGCCGCGGCTTCGACTATCCGGCCTATCGCGACGAGGTGCTGGCCAAGATCCGCGACGAGTACTACGCGCTGCCGCATTGGCTGCCGCAGACCGGCTGCTACTTCTGCGACCGCTATTTCCCGGGGACGGTATGCCGCAAGTGACGCCGCTGCTGCGGCTGATGCGCCCGCATCAGTGGGTGAAGAACGGCTTCGTCTTCGTCGGCCTGCTGTTCGGCCACGCCTGGCGCGACCCCGGGCTGGCAGCCGCGGCGCTCGCCGCCTTCGTCGCCTTCTGCCTGCTGTCGTCCGGCGTCTATATCGTCAACGACTGCGTGGACCGCGAGCAGGACCGGCACCATCCGCAGAAGCGCAACCGCCCGCTGGCGAGCGGCGCGGTCTCGCCGCGGGCGGCGATCATGCTGGCGGCGGCCTGCCTCATCGGCAGCCTGGCGCTGGCGGCGGCCACCAGCCGGGCGCCCTGGCTGCTGCTGATCTACCTGGCGCTGCAGGTCGCCTACAACCTGGGCGCCAAGCACATCGTGGTGCTCGACGTCTTCATCATCGCCGCCGGCTTCATGCTGCGCATCCTCGCCGGCACCGTCGGCGTCGGCATCCCGCCGACCCACTGGCTGCTGCTGTGCGGCCTGATGCTGACGCTGTTCCTCGGCTTCGCCAAGCGGCGCGCCGAGCTCGAGATCCTGGTCGACGATTCGGCCGTGCACCGGCGCGTGCTCGAGCACTACTCGCGGCCCTTGCTCGACCAGTTCATCGTCATCGCGGCGACCGGCACGATCGTGTCCTACGCGCTCTACACGGTGAGCGCCGACACCATGGCGGTGCACGGCACGCGCTGGCTGATCGCCACGCTGCCGTTCGTGCTCTACGGCCTGCTGCGCTACCTCTACCTGCTGCACCGCCAGGGCGGCGGCGGCGATCCGGCGCGCGACCTGCTCACCGATCCGCACCTGCTGTCGGCCCTTGCCGGCTGGGCGATTCTGGTGGTAGCGTTGCTGTCGGGTTAACCTTAGAATCCATCCGCCATGGCCGACAACGACCGCTTCCTCTGCTTCGAAAACCTCGGCGATGCGACGCCCTTCATCGGACGCATCATGGAGATCATGGACTACATCCATGTCTTCGAGGGCTTCGACCCGGCGGAGATCGAGGAACTGGCGCGCTACCTGCGCTGCTACCGGATTCCCGGCGGCATCGAGATCATCGTCGAGGGCGAGCCCGGCGATTTCATGCTGCTGCTGATCGACGGCACCATGGAAATCGCCAAGAAGGACCGCAGTGGCCTGCCGGTGCGCATCGGCGACGCCAATCCCGGCAAGACCCTCGGCGAGATGTCGGTCATCGACGGCGAACCGCGCTTCGCCAGCTGCATCACGTTGTCGGATGCGGTCGTCGCCGTGCTTCACCGCGAGGAACTGATGCGCCTGGTGGCCGACCGGCCGCCGCTCGGGCTCAAGCTGCTGATGCGCATCGCGGTACTGCTGAACCAGCGGCTGCGCCAGATCAGCGTCGACTACATGCGCTGCCTCGAGCAGGTCCGCGCGGTACCGGCCTAGAAGCTCACCACCGCGGCCAGGCCGCGGCCGCCGTCGCCTTCCCGCAGTTCGATCCGCGCGCCGTGCCGTTCGGCGATGCGCCGCACGATCGACAAGCCCAGCCCGCTGCCTTCGATGTCCTGCCCGGCCAGGCGCGCGAAGCGGTCGAACACGCGTTCGCGCTCGGCCGCCGGGATGCCGGGGCCGTCGTCGGTGACCGTGAGGACCGGCCGGCCGGGCTCGCCGGCGATGGTCACCAGCACGCGCCCGCCGGCCGGCGTGTAGCGCAGCGCGTTGTCGATCAGGTTGCGCAGCAGGATGCGCAACAGTTCCGCATCGCCGGCGACCGGCGCCGGCGACGCCTCGAGCTCGAGCGAGATTTCCTTGGCGAGCGCCTGCGCGCCGTGGCTGGCGCACACCTCCTGCGCCAGCGTGTCGAGCCGGACGGTCGCCGTCGGCCGCGCATCGGAATCCGGCTCCAGCCGGGCCAGCGTCAGCAGCTGGTCGACCAGGCGGGCGGTACGCGCCATGCCGGTGCTCAGCAGATCCAGCGCGTGGCGGCGCTCGGAATCGTCGCGCGCGCGTATGGCCACCTGGGCCTGCGCGGACAGCGCCGCCAGCGGCGTGCGCAGCTCGTGGGCGGCGTCCGCGGTGAAGCGGCGCTCGTTCTCGAGGGCGTGGTCGACGCGCCGGAACAGGTCGTTGAGCGCCTCGATCAGCGGGCGGACCTCCTCGGGAGCCGTGCCGGGCGCCAGCGCGTGCAGCCGCTCGGGCGCGCGGTCGCCGACCTGGTGCGCCACGGCATCGAGCGGCGCCAGGCTGCGCCGGGTGGCGATCCAGATCCAGGCGCCCAGCAGCAGCAGGCCCGCCAGCGCGGGCACCAGCATGCGGATGACGATGTCGCCGATCAGCTCCTCGCGCACCTCGTGGTTCTCGGCCACCACCACGCGCACGCGATCGTGGCGGTGCCGGCTCCAGTGGCTGAAGTAGCGCCAATGGCCGCCGGGGCCGAGGGATTCTGAGAAGCCGTCGGTCTCGGTCAGCGGCGTCTGCGGGGCGTTGGCGGAACGCAGCACCAGCCGGCCATGCTGGTCCCACACCTGGAACATCAGCGCGCGCTGGTGGTGCTCGAGCGCGCCCTCCATCTCCTGCAGGTCGTCGTCGTCCGGCTCGTGGCCCCCGAGCGCGAGCAGCACCTGGGCCGACTGCGCCAGTTGCGCGTCGAACAGCTCGTCGACCTCGTGATGGACGTCGACCGAGGTCCAGGCCAGGGCGACCAGCCAGCAGGCGGCGACGCCGCCGAGCAGCAGGGCGAGCAGGCGCCGGCGCAGCGAGAACCAGCGGACGACGCTCATGCCTTGGGAATCGTGTAGCCGACGCCGCGCAGCGTCTTGATGAAGTCGGCGCCGAACTTGCGCCGCAGGTGATGGATGTGGACCTCGAGCGCGTTGCTGTCCGGCTCCTCGCTCCAGCCGTAGATCGACTGCTCGAGCTGGGCGCGCGTCATGACGCGGCCGGCATTGGCGAGCAGCGCGTGCAGCACGGCGAACTCGCGGGCGGAAAGCTCGATGCGCGCGCCGTCGAGCTCCACCCAGTGGCCGGCGGGATCCAGCGTGACGGCGCCGTGGCGCAGCACCGGCTCGGCGCGTCCGGACGAGCGGCGCAGCAGGGCGCGGATGCGCGCGGCCAGTTCGTCGAGATCGACCGGCTTCACCAGATAGTCGTCGGCGCCGCCGTCGAGGCCGGCGATCTTGTCGTTGGTGGCGTCGCGCGCGGTGAGGATCAGCACCGGCGTCGCGTCGCCGCGGGCGCGCAGGCGCTTGAGGACCTCCATGCCCGACAGGCGCGGCAGCCCGAGATCGAGCACGGCGAGGTCGAAGCGCTCGCTTTGCAGGGCGGCCAGCGCGCTTTCGCCGTCCTTCAGCCAGTCGACGGCGAAACCCGACTGGCGCAGCCCGGCGGCGAGGCCGTCGCCGAGCACCGGGTCGTCTTCGATCAGCAGGATGCGCATGGGCCGGGATTGTAGCCTGGGGTCATGGCTGGCGCGCCAATTCGCGCGCCAGCGGGCTGACGGGCCGGAAGCCGCCCGCTTCGGCTTCCGTATGGCAGGCGCCGCAGTTGGCCGCGCTGCCGACGCGCGGGTCGCCGAACGTCCTGCGCACGGTGCCGTGGGTGCGGCGGAACCAGGTGGTGGCCGTGAGGCGAGCCGGCTCGCGGCGGCTGCCGAAGCGGCGCGGCTCCCCGGCATGGCGGACCAGGAAGTCTTCCAGCTCGCGGCGCTGCGCGTCGGGAATCGCGGCGTTGTCGCCGAAATGCGCGGACAGACCCGCCATCACGTCCCGCCAGCCGTCGGCGGCCAGCAGGCCGGGCGGGAAGGCGGCGTGGCAACCGCCGCATTCGGAGCGATAGCTGGCGGGCGTATCGGCGGGCAGCCGGGCGGGGTCTTCCGCCAGCGTGGCGCACGACGTGACGGCGAGGGCGGCTGCGACGGCGGCAGCGTGGATCGCACGCATTGTCAGCCCCGCCGGCCGGTGCCGCCGGGCACCACGGCGTCGTGCTCGTTGAAGCGGCCGCCTTCGGCGCCCGGATGGCAGGCGCCGCAGTTGGCGCGCGAGCCGACCTCCTTGCGCCGCCAGACGTCCGGACGTATCTCGTCGTGCTCGCGCTGGAACCAGTCGAGTTCGGTGATGCGCAGCGGCGTCGCGGTGGACGGGACGGCCGCCCGGCGCCGCGAGCGCGCGTCGCCGCGGTCGGCGGCATTGGCGACCAGGAAATCGGCGATCGTCTTGCGGGTGGCCGGATCGAGTCCGGCGTTCTCGCCGAAGTGGCGCTCGAGCCCGTCCATGATGGCGCGCCAGGAACGCTCCGGCAGCAGGCCCGGGGCGTAGGCCACGTGGCAGGCGCCGCATTCCGCGGCCCAGGTCTTGTTGCTGGCGACGGCCACCAGCCCGTGGCCTTCGCGATAGGCGTCCTCGTGATGCTCGTGGTGGCGCTCGCCGTGCTCGCCGGCGAGCGACGGCACGGCCGCCGCGGCTGCCAGGATGATCGCGGCGGCGCGGGCGAGGACGCGGGCCTTGCGCATGGCCGGCGGATTGCCCCGGCGGATGCCTTGCGAAGCCTGCATGAGGGTCTCCTTCTGTCGGATGAGGGGAGGCCAGGATGCGTGGCGCCGCTTAAGCATCGATTAATGCCGCCTTAGCGGCCGCTTAAGCTCTCCTCGTCGTCGAGCGGCCACAGCTCGTGCGCGTCGAGCAGCAGGCGGTAGCGCATTTCGCTGGCGTCGAAGCGCGCCTGGATCGCGGCCAGCCGCGCTTCCGCGGCCTGGCGGCGCGCGGTGAGGAGGTCGCCGATCTGGCCCTCGCCGTAGCGCCAGGCCTTTTCCAGCAAGCGGGCATTGTCGCCGATGCGATCGGCGGCATCGGCGAGGCGCTGCCATTGCAGGTAGGCCGCCTGCGCCGCCTGGAAGCTGCGCCGCGCATCGCCTTCGGCCTTGGCCAGCGCC
>DASVZD010000119.1:0-3242 GCA_036391815.1 Rhodocyclaceae bacterium | reverse complement strand
AACCTGTTCTGCTCCCACGTCACCGAGTGGATCCTCGACGCGGAGAAGCAGGGCGGCAAGGCGACCGCCGCCATCGCCTACATCGACCTCGACCGCTTCCTGCGCATCAACACCTCGTTCGGCTACGACACCGGCAACGAGATCCTGCGGCAGGCGGCGAAGCGGCTGACGGCGGCGCTGCCGCCGCAGGCGCTGCTGGCGCGCCTGTCCGGCGACGCCTTCGGCGTCTTCCTGCCGGGTGCGGAGTTCGGCGACGGCATCGAGGACGCGGCGCAATGGATCAAGCAGGTGTTCGAGCAGCCGTTCGAGAAGGGCGGCATCGAGCTCTACATCACCGCCAGCGTCGGCATCGCCCGCCTGCCCGAGGACGGCGGCGAAGTGTACGAACTGCTGATGAACGCGGAGACCGCGATGACCTGGGCCAAGCGCCTGGGCGGCAATGCCATCCAGTTCTACCGGCGCGACATGAACGCCAACTCCGGCGAGCGGGTGGCGATGGAGTCGGACCTGCGCCACGCGCTGGAGCGCGACGAGCTGTTCCTCCACTACCAGCCGTGCGTCACGCCGGACGGCCGCACGGTCGGCATGGAGGCGCTGGTGCGCTGGCAGCATCCGGTGCGCGGCCTGATTCCGCCCGATCGCTTCATTCCCATCGCGGACGAGTCGGGCCTGATCGTGGACATCGGCGAGTGGGTGTTGCGCAAGGCCTGCCAGCAGGGCCGCCAGTGGCAGGACCGGGGCTTCGTCTTCTACCTGGCGGTCAACGTTTCGGCCGTCCAGTTCGGCCAGCCGCGCCTGCTCGAGGTGGTGCGCCGCGCGCTCGAGGACAGCGGCTTTGCCCCGCACGCCCTGCAGCTCGAAATCACCGAGTCGGTGCTGATGCAGGACGCCGAATCCGCCATCGGCATGCTGCGCGCCTTCAAGGCCATGGGCGTGCAGATCTCCGTCGACGATTTCGGCACCGGCTACTCGTCGCTGTCCTACCTCAAGCGCTTCCCCATCGACATCCTGAAGATCGACAAGTCCTTCGTGCGTGACCTGCCCGACGACGAGGAGGATGCGGCCATCGTCCGCGCCATCATCGCCCTCGCGCATTCGCTGCGCCTGACCACCGTGGCCGAGGGCGTCGAAGACGGCGCCCAGCTCGACTTCCTGCGCACCGAAGGCTGCGACCGTTTCCAGGGCTACCACTTCAGCCGGCCGATCGACGTGGCGGCCATGGAACGGCGCTTGAATTCAGAAAACAACTGAGTAAACAGACCGGTAGGTGCCGTTTGTAAGGTTTTTTCTTACAACGTCGCTCTATCCGTTTATTACAAAAAGAAGGGTTTTACGTTGATTTTCTTCTTGCCACCTCGGGCCCGATAATGCCAATGCCCGTCAAACTGGCTGATGCGTGGGATTTCCCCGTGTGGTCTTTGGCGGCACCAAGGAGCGCATGATGAAATCGACTGACACTTACAACGATATAAAGGAAGTCAATCTTGCCTACCTGATGCTGGCGCAGAACATGGTCCGTTCCGATCGCGAAGGAGCCATCTTCCGCCTAGGCATCAGCGAGGAGATTGCCGATATCCTCGATCGCCTCACTCCCGGGCAAGTGCTGAAGATGGCCGGGTCCGACATGCTGCTGTGCAGCTTCCGCTTCGACGACACGCTGCTGCTCAACCTGCTCGCCAACCACGAGCGCGAGCGCGGCGTCGGCCACGTGCACGCGGCGATCCTCGCCGCCGGCAAGCCGGTCGAAGCCGTCGCCTGACGACCCGGCATCGCCACCACCCGCGGAGGATCTATGCGCAACAAGTCCGTCATCTCGGAAGCGAGAGATATTGGCCTGGCGATCGAGCTGATCAAGCTCGGCGCCCGCCTGCAGCTGCTGGAAGCCGAGACCAAGCTCTCGCGCGAGCGCCTGCTCAAGCTGTACAAGGAAGTTCGCGGCGAATCGCCGCCCAAGGGCATGCTGCCCTTCTCGACCGACTGGTTCATGACCTGGCAGCCGAACGTGCATGCCTCGCTGTTCATGGCCTACTTCCGCTTCTTCGAGAAGCACACCCGGCTGCGCGGCCTCGAGCTCATCATCAAGTCCTACCGGATGTACCTCGACCAGATCCGCCGCAACGGCATGGAAGAGGTCCTTTCGCTTACCCGCGCCTGGACCATGGTGCGCTTCTTCGAGGCCCGCATGCTGCAGATGGCGACCTGCAAGGAGTGCGGCGGCGAGTTCGTGACCCATGCGCACGAGCCGACCAAGGGCTACGTCTGCGGGCTCTGCCACATGCCGGCGCGCGCCGGCAAGACGCGCCGCGCCGCGGCCCAGGCGGCCGCAGCCTGATCGCCGGATAGCCCGGCCGCCGCTGCTCCTGGCGGCCGGGCTCCCGGGAACGGCTTCTCCCCGGCGACACTGGTCTCGTCGAGGATTTGCACCGGCACAATGCCTGCTCCGCGGGCATTAGCCTCACTGAAAGCTTTGTGGCTTTTCCGCTATCATTGCGGCTCGCGCCAAGGGGTCGCAGGGAGGCGGTTCAATGTTCGTCATCATCGGATACGTAGTCGTCGTCGGCGCAGTGCTGGGCGGCTTCATCCTTGCCGGGGGCCACGTCCACGCCCTCATACAACCCACCGAATTGCTCACCATTGCGGGTTCGGCCGTCGGCGCCTTGCTGGTCGGCAATCCCCCCAACGTCCTCAAGCAGATCCTGGCCGCCCTGCCGGCGGTGCTGAAAGGCTCGAAGTTCAACAAGGCCTTGTACATGGACCTGCTGGCCATGCTCTACGAGATCCTTTCCAAGGTCCGCAAGGAAGGCCTGATGTCGATCGAGGGCGACGTCGAGAATCCCGAGTCGAGCCCGATCTTCTCGAAGTATCCCGTCATCGCGGCGGACCACCATGCGATGGAGTTCCTCTGCGACTACCTGCGCATGATGGTGGGCGGCAACCTCAACGCGTTCGAGATCGAGAACCTGATGGACAACGAGATCGAGACGCACCACCACGAGGGCGAGGTCCCGGTCCACGCGATCTCCAAGCTGGCCGACGCCATGCCGGCGTTCGGCATCGTCTCGTGCGTGATGGGCGTGGTGCACACCATGGAGTCCGTCGGCCTGCCGCCGGCCGAACTGGGCAAGCTGATCGCCGCGGCGCTGGTCGGCACCTTCCTCGGTATTCTGCTTTCCTACGGTTTCATCGGTCCGGTCGCGACGGCGCTGGAACACAAGCTCAACGAAAACGCCAAGATGTTCCAG
>DASVZD010000118.1:0-2945 GCA_036391815.1 Rhodocyclaceae bacterium | reverse complement strand
GGCCAGCAGCCAGCCGCCCATGACGAAGAAGCCGCCGGGCGGCAGCACCATCACCACCCAGGGCTGGAAGTTCGGCCCGAACAGCGAGATGCCGAGCAGCGTGCCGCTGCCGAGGATCTCGCGCACGCCGCCGATCATGGTCAGGCCGAGCGTGAAGCCCAGGCCCATGCCGATCGCGTTCAGCGTCGCCGGCACCGGCGACACCTTCGCCGCGTGCGCCTCGGCGCGGCCGAGCACCAGGCAGTTGGCGACGATCAGCTGGATGTAGGCACCGAGCGCCTGGTAGAGGTCGAGGCTGATCGCCTGGATCGCGTAGTCGACCACCGTCACGAAGGTGGCGATGATCGCGATGTAGCTGGCGATGCGCACTTCCTTCGGGATCACCTTGCGCAGCGCCGACACCAGCCAGCACGAGGCCGCCAGCACGAAGGTGGTCGCCAGGCCCATCGAGATCGAGTTGATCGCCGAGACCGTGACGGCCAGCGTCGGGCACATGCCGAGCACCATCACGAAGACCGGATTGCGCTCCCACAGGCCTTCGGTGAATTCCTGCCAGTTGGACGGAACGTTGAACGGGGTGCTCATGACTTCACCTTGAGTTTCTCGAGGTTGGGATACAGCTTCGGCAGCAGGTGCTGGGCGGTTTCGTCGATGCCCTTGCCGACGGCGCGCGAGGTGATCGTGGCGCCGGCGATGGCGTCGATCTGCCACGGCTGGTTCTTGGTGCCGTGCTTGACGACCTTGACCTCGTTGGCCAGGGCGGAGAGGTCGGCGTTGAGCTTGAGGTCGAGCGCCTCGAAGTTCGCCAGGAAGGCCTTGTCGGTGTAGATCTTGTCGCCGATGCCGGGGGTCTCGCGCATCGAGACGACGCCGAAGCCGGTGATGCACTGGCAGTCCGGCTTGTAGCCGAACATCACGCGCACCGTGTCGGCGTAGCCCTTGGCCGCGCCCTCGGCGGCGATGCCGACCAGCTTGTTGTCGCCGTCGTAGGCGGCGTAGAACTTCACGGCGCCGGCCGGGCCGGTGCCTTCGGCGCCGCCGGCCGGGACGATGCTGCCGCCGGGCAGCGCGCTGTATTCCTGGATCGACTTGGCCGTCGGCAGCACCTTGAACACCGCGCGCTCGGTGGCGATGCGGCGGTTGGCGTTGGCGGCGTCGAGCGTGACCTGGTAGGTGGCGACGATGATCAGGCCGCACACGGCGGAGACGATGCCCAGCGCGCGGACCAGGGAGAAGGTGGACGTCACGTCCTGGGTCATGGCGTGCTCGCTCACTTGCTCTCCTCCTTCTTCTTCTTGACCACGCCGAATGCCGCCGGCTGCGTGATGCGCTCGATCAGCGGCGTCATGGCGTTGCCGATCAGGATGGCGTACATCACGCCTTCCGGCAGGCCGCCGGCGTAGCGGATCGCCACCGTCAGCACGCCGATCACGCCGCCGTAGATCCACATGCCGCGCGGCGTCACCGGCGAGGTCGCCATGTCGGTCGCCATGTAGACGGCGCCCAGCACGAGGCCGCCCGAGAACAGCACGAAGAAGGGATCGGGGAAGTGCTGCGGGTTCCAGGCGTAGAGGCCGAAGGCCACCAGCACGGCGCTGCCCAGCACGGCCGCGGGGATGCGCCAGTCGAGGAAGCCGCGCACGGCGAGGTAGCCGCCGCACGCGATGATCAGCAGCGGCGACGGGCCGACGGCGAGATGGGTGCCCAGCGAGGTGACGAGTTCGCCGACGCCCGCCAGCGCGCCTTCGAACTTCCACTTGGCCAGCGGCGTGGCGCCGGCCAGCGCGTCGAGGTTCAGCGAGTGCAGCCAGGTGGTCGCGTCGGCCGGCGTCATCAGCGGCATGGCCAGCGACGACGGCACGAACTCCGTGAAGCGGTTGGCCAGGAAGGACGGCGTGTAGGTCGCGATCGCGGTCGGGAATGCCGCCTGCACGAAGGCGCGGCCGACCAGCGCCGGGTTGAAGAGGTTGTGCCCGATGCCGCCGAAGATCGCCTTGCCCAGCGTGATGGCGACGATGCCGGACACCGCGCCCATCCACAGCGGAAAGCCGGGCGGCAGCGTCAGCGCCAGCAGGATGCCGGTGATGGTGGCCGACCAGTCGTTGAGGTCGCCCGACTGGCCGCCCAGCCGCACGAAGAACTTCTCGGTGGCGAGGCAGGACAGCGTGACGACGAGCAGCGAGGCGAGCGCCGAGACGCCGTACTGCAGGACGAAGAACAGGCAGATGGGCAGCATCGAGCCGACGACGTTGCGCATGATCTGCTCGACGCTGCGCGAGCGCTTGATGTGCGGCCCGGTGAGGATCTGGATGGAGGAGTTCATGAGTTACGGCGCAGCATCTGCTTCGCCACGCGGAAATGTTGAACCAGCGGAATGTTGGCCGGGCAGACGTAGGTGCAGCTGCCGCACTCGAAGCAGGCGCCGAGGCGGTAGCCGTCGGCCATCGCCTGGTATTCGCGCTTGACCGCCAGCATGCCGAGCGTCGACGGGTTGAGGCCCATCGGGCAGGACTCGACGCACTCGCCGCACTTGATGCACGGATAGGTCTTGCGCGAAGCGCGCGCCTGGACTTCCTTGCCGCGGAACACCAGGATGCCGCCGACGCCCTTGGTGATCGGCGTGTCGAGCGAGGCGACGGCGCTGCCCATCATCGGGCCGCCGAACACCACTTCGATCGACTCGTCGATCACGCCGGCCTCGTCGAGCAGGAACTTGAGCGGCGTGCCGATCGGCACCAGGTAGTTGCCCGGCCACTTGATGCCCGGCCCGACCACGGTGATCACGCGCTCGATGAAGCCGCGGCCGCGCGGCAGCAGCTCGCCGATTTCGGCCAGCGTCGCGACGTTCTGCACGTAGGCGCCGGTCGTGTAGGCGCGCGCATCGGGCGGCACCTCGCGGCCGGTGAGGGTCTTGATCAGCATCTCGCCCGCCCCTTGCGGGTATT
>DASVZD010000117.1:0-5722 GCA_036391815.1 Rhodocyclaceae bacterium | reverse complement strand
GACAACAAACA
Source organism: Rhodocyclaceae bacterium (assembly GCA_036391815.1). Classification (GTDB taxonomy): domain Bacteria; phylum Pseudomonadota; class Gammaproteobacteria; order Burkholderiales; family Rhodocyclaceae; genus Nitricoxidireducens. The sequence goes on along the minus strand of DASVZD010000117.1, from coordinate 5,711 downwards.
GAGAGCAAAAACCAGGCCTTTTCAGCGGAACACCATGAAAAACAAGGAATCTGCGGCTTGTCCGACGTGGCGGGGCCCCTCCGGAGCGCCGCCAGCCATGCCGCGGCGGCAGAAGTTGCCGCTAGGCTGCGCCGGAGACGCTGACGCGGTTGCGCCCGCAGTTCTTGGATTCGTAGAGCGCGGCGTCGGCCCGCGCGACGAAATCGGGGCCTGCTTCCTTTCCGCTGAAGCAGGCCACCCCGACGGACACCGTCACGTTGGCCACGACCTCCTTGCTGTCGGCGCGCTTGATCCGGCATTTCTCGACCGTCGAGCGGATCTTCTCCGCCACGAAGCCCGCCCCGCCCAGCGGCGTGTCGGGCAGCAGGATCACGAACTCCTCGCCGCCGTAGCGCGCCGCGATGTCCTTGCCCTTGACGTTGTCCTTGAGGATGTGGGCGACGGCGCGGATCACCTTGTCGCCGAACAAATGGCCGTAGTTGTCGTTGACCCGCTTGAAATGGTCGATGTCGACCATGAGCAGGCTCGGGCCGGCCTCGCCGGCCTCGCGTCCAGCGAGCGTCTCCTTGAGCGCCATGTCGAAGCCGCGCCGGTTGAGCAGTCCGGTCAGCGCGTCCGCCAGCGCGTCTTCCCGCGCCTTCGCGACCTCCTGCCGCAACTGCTCGATCTCGCGCCGGCTCTCGTCCAGGCGCACCTTCAGCGTGGATACCGCCCCCCGCATGTCGCGCGTCTGTTCGCGCAGGGTCTCCATGCCCACCCCCAGCATGGCGGCCGATGAGGGATCGAGCATGCCCTCGGACAGCCGGTCCAGCACGGTCCCGAACTGCTGCGCGCGGTCGCCGGCCTGCGATGCCGAGTGCGACATGTCCGCCATCACCTTCTGGAAGCCTTCGCTGACGCGCTTGGCCAGGTCCGGATCCAGCTCGGCGATATGCCGGCGGAACAGGTCGTGCGTGGCTCCCTCGTCGAGCACCGCCCCGCCCTGCAAGGCCTCGTCGATGCGCGCCCTGAGCGCCGGGTTGCGGCCGGCGACATACTCGTACCAGACCGCATAGCTGACCGGATGGAGGCCCGCCGCCTGCTTCGACATCAGCGGCAAGGCCATTCTGAGATACTCGGCGCTCTTCTCTATGCTGTCGGTATATTCCATGGCGGGACGGGGGCCGGAAACCAGCGCCGATTCTAGCAACGCCGGCCCGTCAACGGCTCGCCGCACGCCACAAATACCTCACAAAAGGCATATCCGCGCAGCGCAATTCCGCGCGCCGATCCCGTATGATTCCGACCTTCCCCCAAGAGGTGCTTCATGTCCCCTATCTACGACGTCGAAGAGTCCAACTTTGAAGAACTCGTCGTCGCCCGCTCCCACCAGGCCCCGGTGCTGCTCGATATCGGCGCCGAGTGGTGCGCGCCCTGCCGCGTCCTGACCCCGCGCCTGGAGAAGCTGGCGGCCGAATATGGCGGCGGCTTCCTGCTCGCCAAGGTGGATGCCGACGAGAACATGCGCATTGCCGGCCGGCACGGCGTGCGCGGCTTCCCGACGGTGGTGGCCTACAGCCGCGGCGTCGAGATCGCGCGCTTCAACAGCAACCAGGCCGACAGCTTCCTGCGCAACTTCATCGACGAAGCCATCGCCCGCCACGCCGGCAGCGCGCAAGCGTCCCAGCCGGCCTGACCGTCCGCCATGCCGATCTACAGCATTTCGGGCAAGACGCCGCTCATCGCCGCCTCGGCCTGGGTCGCGCCCAACGCGACGATCATCGGCGACATCCGCCTGGCGGAGAACAGCAGCATCTGGTGGAACGCCGTGCTGCGCGGCGACAACGAGCCGATCAGCATCGGCGAGAACAGCAACATCCAGGACGGCTGCGTCCTGCATACCGACCCGGGCGCGCCGCTGACGGTGGAGCCGAACGTCACCGTCGGCCATCTCGTCATGCTGCACGGCTGCACCATCGGCGAAGGTTCGCTGATCGGCATCAAGAGCGTGATCATGAATCACGCCGTGATCGGGAAAAGCTGCCTGATCGGCGCCAATACCCTGATCGCCGAAGGCAAGGTAATCCCGGATCGCTCGCTGGTGATGGGGTCGCCGGGGAAGATCGTGCGCGAGCTGACCGACGAGGAAGTGGCGCGCATCGCGGGCAGTTCGAAGCGCTATGTGGCGAATGCGCAGAGATATGGAAACCAACTGAAGCTGCTTTGAGAAGCGGCTTCTAACCCGCCGAGTGCGGCCGGCAGTCGCCGCCGCTTCGTGTCCCCCGGCGCCGAACATCAAGAGGCCGGCGCCTCCTCCTTTACCTACGCGGCGGCGACCGCCGGCCACCCTCGGCTAGAGGCCGTAGCGAACGATTGAGCCACGATAAGGGTGATCCGCCGGGCTGACGGGGTGCCCTGCTGCGCGGAGGTAAAGGGGGAGGCGGACGCCTCTTCTTGTCCGCCGGAGGACACGCAGCGCAGCAGGGTACCCCGTCGGCCCGAGCGCGCTCGATGTCTCAGAACGCTAAGGCTGCTGCTTCTGCGGCACCTGGACGAACACTTCCCCGTCCTTGATCAGGCCAAGTTCGAAGCGAGCCCGCTCCTCGATGGCCTCGTAGCCGCTCTTGAGGTCGCGCACTTCGGCATCCAGCCCCGAGTTGCGCTCTTCCAGCTTCTGATTGACTTCGCGCTGGGCGTCGAGCTGGTGCTGCATGTCCCAGACCCGGAGCCAGCCGCCCTTGCCGAGCCACAGCGGATACTGCAGCAGGGCAATCAGAGCGACCAGCACCCAGGTGGGCCAGCGCATGCTGCGGCTACTTGCGCAGGTTGTAGAAGGTCGAGATGCCGGGATAGGTCACGGAATCGCCGAGGTCTTCCTCGATGCGCAGCAGCTGGTTGTACTTGGCGATGCGGTCCGAGCGGCTGAGCGAACCGGTCTTGATCTGCCCGGCGTTGAGGCCGACGGCGATGTCGGCGATGGTCGAATCCTCGGTCTCGCCCGAACGGTGCGAAATGACGTTGGTGTAGGCAGCGCGCTTCGCCATCTCGACCGCGGCGAAGGTCTCGGTCAGCGTGCCGATCTGGTTGATCTTGATCAGGATCGAGTTGGCGATGCCCTTGGCAATGCCTTCCTTGAGGATCTTCGGGTTGGTGACGAAGAGGTCGTCGCCGACGATCTGCACCTTCTTGCCGAGCTTGTCGGTCAGCACCTTCCAGCCGTCCCAGTCGCCTTCGGCCATGCCGTCCTCGATGCTGATGATCGGGTACTTGCCGACCAGCGTCTCAAGGTAGTCGGCGAACGCCTTGGAATCGAGCGACAGCTTCTCGGAGGCCAGTTCGTACTTGCCGTCCTTGAAGAACTCGGAGCTCGCGCAGTCGAGGCCGAGCATCACGTCCTGGCCCGGCGTGTAGCCGGCCGCCTCGATCGCCTTGAGGATCAGCTCGATCGCCTCGTCGTTGCCCGAGACGTTCGGGGCGAAGCCGCCCTCGTCGCCGACGGTCGTCGGGTAGCCCTTCTTGTCGACCAGCTTCTTCAGGTGGTGGAACACCTCGGCGCCGCAGCGCAGCGCTTCGCGGAAGGACTTGGCGCCCACCGGCAGGATCATGAATTCCTGGATGTCGAGGTTGTTGTTGGCATGCGCGCCGCCGTTGACGACGTTCATCATCGGCACCGGCATCTGCATCGGGCCCGAGCCGCCGAAGTAGCGGTAGAGCGGCAGGCCGGCCTCTTCCGCCGCGGCCTTGGCCACCGCCATCGACACCGCCAGCATGGCGTTGGCGCCGAGGCGCGACTTGTTGTCGGTGCCGTCGAGGTCGATCAGGGTCTTGTCGATGAAGGCCTGCTCTTCGGCATCCAGCCCGATGATCGCTTCGGAGATTTCCGTGTTGACGTTCTCGACCGCCTGCAGCACACCCTTGCCGAGATAGCGGTCCTTGTCGCCGTCGCGCAGCTCGATGGCTTCGCGCGAGCCGGTGGAGGCGCCGGAGGGCACCGCGGCGCGGCCCATGACGCCGGATTCGAGCAGCACGTCGGCTTCGACGGTGGGGTTGCCGCGCGAATCAAGGATCTCGCGGGCGACGACATCAACGATAGCACTCATGTTGTTTTCCTTTTGTGAAGATCGATCAGTAAGCTTCAGCCACCAGCATGTCGAAGTCGGAGATGCCGGCGCGGGCCTGGCGGGCCGCCACATACTCCGATGAATCATAGAACGACTTCGCCATGGCAAGACTGGGAAATTCGATGACCACCAGGCGCTCTGGCTGCCAGTCGCCTTCCAGCGTTTCGTAGGCGCCGCCGCGCAGCAGGTAGCGCCCGCCGAACTTCTCGACGGCCAGCTGCGCCAGGCGGCGATACTCGGCCATCATCTCAGGCTTGCTGCTCTTCGCATCCACCACCAGATAGGCCGGTTTGGTCATGGCCGGAAATCCGCGAAAGCGAGGCTGGCGATCTCGTTCCAGCCCTCCAGCACCGGCAGGTGCGCCGGATGCTCGAAATACTCGTAGAGCGCGGCTTCGTTCTCGAAGGTGGCGCGCAGGCCGTAATCCCAGGCATCGGCATCCCGCGTCAGGTTCGGACCATGTTCCCAGCCGCGGATCTGCGCGATCTTGCTCGGCAGCGCGTCCATGTCGGCGGCAAGGCGAGCCAGGCGCGGATCGTTCGCCTCGATGCCGGGCTTGAGCCTGAAGAGCACGAGGTGGACGACCATCACGCCATGCCGCGCTGCTTGACCAGCGCATCGAGGTCGCGCAACTGCTCGAGCAGCGCGCGCAGCTTCGGCAGCGGCCAGGCATTGGGGCCATCCGACAAGGCCTGGTCCGGATCGGGGTGCGTTTCCATGAAGAGACCAGAGATGCCCACTGCGACCGCCGCACGCGCGAGAACGGGAACGAACTCGCGCTGGCCGCCGCTCTTGTCGCCCTGCCCGCCCGGCAGCTGCACCGAGTGAGTGGCGTCGAACACGACCGGGCAGCCGGTCTCGCGCATGATGGCCAGCGAGCGCATGTCGGAAACGAGGTTGTTGTAGCCGAACGAGGCACCGCGCTCGCAGACCATGATGCTGTCGGCCCCGCCATTGGCCTCCTTGGCCTTGGCGACGACGTTCTTCATGTCGCCCGGCGCCATGAACTGGCCCTTCTTGATGTTCACCGGCTTGCCGGAGGCCGCGCAGGCCTGGATGAAGTCCGTCTGGCGCGCCAGGAAGGCCGGGGTCTGCAGCACATCGACCACCGCGGCGACCGCGGGCACTTCGGCCTCGGTATGCACGTCGGTCAGCACCGGCACGCCGATCTGCTTCTTCACCTCGGCGAGGATGGCCAGCCCCTGCTCCATGCCGAGTCCGCGGAAGGATTTCGACGAGCTGCGGTTGGCCTTGTCGTAGGACGACTTGTAGATGAACGGGATGCCCAGCGCGGCGCAGATTTCCTTGAGCTGCCCGGCCGTGTCGATCGCCAACTGCCGCGACTCGATCACGCAGGGACCGGCGATGAGGAACAGCGGCCGGTCGAGGCCGACGTCGAAACCGCAGAGCTTCACGCCGCCACGCCCTTGCGCGCGAGCGCAGCCTTCACGTAGGCGATGAACAGCGGATGGCCGGTGCGCGGGTTGCTGGTGAATTCCGGGTGGAACTGCACGCCGACGAACCACGGATGCAGTTCGGGCGACAGCTCCATCATCTCCGGCAGGTCTTCGCTCGGCGTGCGCGCCGAGATCACCATGCCGCCGGCTTCGA
>DASVZD010000116.1:0-2907 GCA_036391815.1 Rhodocyclaceae bacterium | reverse complement strand
CCGCTCGGCTGACGCGCGGCTTCCGGTTTGGCGGTCGTGGCGGGGCCGGTGCGCGCCGGCGGCGGCCCGCAACTTCTACCGGCGCGGCAATTCTTGCGCCCGTACGCCTACCCGCCGGGCGCGGCTCCCTGGGTGGCGGCGACCAGGCGGTCGAGCTCCGCGGTGCAGCGGACGATCAGCGGCCGCACCTCGTCGGCGTCCGCGTTGCCGCGCAGGGCGATCACGATGTCGTTGGCGAGCTGCGCCAGGGCGCGGGCGCCGACCAGGCCGGCGATGCCCTTGAGGTCGTGCGCGAGCTTGCGCGCGTCCTCGTGCCGGCCGTGCGCGAGGTGCTCCTCGAGCCGCCGCATGTCCTGGCCGTGAAGCGTGGCGAAGCGGTGCAGCAGCACGCGGAACTCGGCGATGCGCTGCGGCGAGCCGCGCATGCTCGCCGGCGGATGGATGCCCGGGATGCCGACTTCGGCGTCGGCCTGCGCATCCTCCTGCCGCGGCGCCGGCTTGGCGATGCCGGGCAGCCAGCGGCTGAGCGCGGCGCCGAGGCCGTCCGGGGTCACCGGCTTGCCGAGGTGGTCGTTCATGCCGGCCTCGAAGCAGCGCTGGCGATCCTCGGCGAAGGCGTTGGCGGTCAGCGCGATGATGGGGGTGCGGCGGTGGCGCGGCAGGGCGCGGATGGCGCGCGTGGCGGCGAGGCCGTCCATCTTGGGCATCTGCATGTCCATCAGGATCAGGTCGTAGTCGCGCGAATTGGCGCATTCGACGGCCTCCACGCCGTCGGAGGCGACGTCGACCTCGCAGCCGAGGTCCTCGAGCATCTCGAACAGGATCTCCTGCGACAGCGGATGGTCCTCGGCGAACATGACGCGCCGGCCGCCGAGCTGCGCCGCCGGCTCGGGCGGGGCGGCCTCGACGCCGGCGGCATCGTCGCCGCGCGGCAGCACCAGCTCGAAGCTGAAGCGGCTGCCCGCGCCCGGCTGGCTGTCGACCTCGATGCGGCCGCCCATCATCCCGACCAGGCGCTGGCTGATCGCCAGGCCCAGGCCGCTGCCGCCGTGCGCGCGCGTCGGCGAGTTGTCGGCCTGCGTGAACACCTCGAACAGGTGCTGCTGGTCGGCCGCGGCGATGCCGATCCCGCTGTCCTCCACGCTGAAGCGCAGGCGCAGGCCGTCGATGCTCTCGCCGAGGCATTCGACGGCGACGCGCACCGAGCCGTGCTCGGTGAACTTGACGGCGTTGGAGCCGAGGTTGATGAGGATCTGGGCCAGCCGCAGCGCATCGCCCAGCAAGGTGGCGGCCAGCACCGCGTTGTCGGCATCGAGCTTCAGGTCCAGTCCCTTGGTGCGCGCGGTCGTGGCGATGACGCCGAGCAGCCGGCGCACCACGTCGTCCAGGCGGAACGGGCGGCGGTCGAGCGCCAGGCGCCCCGCCTCGATGCGCGACAGGTCGAGCACGTCGTTGATGAGGTCGAGCAGGTGGTCGGAGTTGGCGCACAGCTGGTCGATGCGGTGCTGCTGCGCGGTGTCGGCCAGGTCGCGGCGCAGCAGGTGGCCGAGGCCGACGATGATGTGCAGCGGGGTGCGCATCTCGTGGCTCATGTTGGCCAGGAAGGCGGATTTGGCGCGGCTGGCATCCTCGGCGGCGTCGCGGGCCGCCGCCAGCGCGGCCTCGGTGCACGATTGCGCGGTGACGTCCATCGCCGCGACGAGGAACTGGTGGCCGATGCTGTCCAGCCTGCCGTGCAGTCGCACCATGAGCTGCGCGCCGTCGCGCCGGGCGATCCGCAGCGTGCAGGCCTCGTCGCCCCGCGGCACCACCACCCGGGTCAGGAAGTCGCGGAAGATGGGGGCGTCCTCGGTCATGACGAAGCTCGCCAGCGTCTCGCCGACGATCTCGCCGGCCGGCAGGTCGAGCAAGGCGGCGCCCGAGCGGTTGACGGCGGAAATCCGGGCGTCGCGGTCGAGCGTGAAATAGCCGATCGGCGCCGACTCGTAGAGCTCGGCGTAGTGGTCGCGCGCCTCGGCGAGGTCCCCGCGCGCCGTCCGCATCTCCGCGTTCTGCTGCGCCAGTTCGGCCCGCTGGCGCTCGAGTTCGGCCTGCTGCTGCTCGAGCTCGAGCTGGTGGACCTCGAGCTGGTGCAGCAGACGCGCGGCGTCGGCAACGTCCGTCGGCGGCGGGGCGGCCTTCTTCAAGCGCCTACTCCAGCGCCGCGCCGCGCTGCTTGAGCGCCTCGCGCAACTGGACTTCCATGGTCTTCGACCTGGTGACGTCGCTGAAGGTGATGACCACGCCGTCGATGACGTTCTCGCTGGTCCGGTAGGGCATGATGCGCACCAGGAACCAGCTCTTGCCGTCGCGCGTCGCCATCTCCTTCTCGGAGAAGACGAGGGTGCGCAGCACTTCCTTGGCGTCCTCGTGGAGCTTCGGGTAGTCGAGCTCGCTGACGATGTCGGACAGCGGGCGGCCGACGTCGCTGGAGATCAGCTTGATGATGCGCGTCGCCGAGTTGGTGAAGCGCCGCACGTGCAGCGCGTTGTCGAGGAAGACGATCGCGATGTCCGTGCTGTTGAGCAGGTTCTTCATGTCGTTGCTGGCGCGCGAGAGGTCCTCGACCTTCGACTGCAGCTCGGCGTTGACGGTCTGCAGCTCCTCGTTCAGCGATTGCATCTCCTCCTTCGAAGTGGTGAGTTCCTCGTTGGTGGACTGCAGTTCCTCGTTGGTGGACTGCAGTTCCTCGTTGGCCGACTTGAGCTCCTCCTGCGAACTCTGCATTTCCTCCTTCGAGGTGGTGAGCTCCTCGTTGGTGGATTGCAACTCTTCGTTGGTGGACTGCAGTTCTTCGTTGGCCGACTTGAGTTCTTCCTGCGAGCTCTGCATCTCCTCGCGGGTGGTCTGCAACTGCTCGCGCAGATT
>DASVZD010000115.1:0-5079 GCA_036391815.1 Rhodocyclaceae bacterium | reverse complement strand
CATCGCCGTGACGATGTTCGTCACCTACCTCGCCGCCAAGCGCGTCCGGACCGCCAAGGATTTCTACACTGCCGGCGGCGGCATCTCCGGCATCGAGAACGGCTGGGCCATCGCGGGCGACTACCTGTCGGCCGCATCCTTCCTCGGCATTGCCGGGCTGATCTCCATCTGGGGCTACGACGGCTTCATGTATTCGGTGGGCTGGCTGGTCGCGTACATCACCGTTCTCCTGGTGATGGCCGAACCCTGCCGCAACATCGGCAAGTACACGCTGCCCGACATCCTCGCCTACCGCAACGATCCGAGGAAGACCCGGGTCGTCGGCGCGCTGTCGGTGGTCACGGTGTCCACCTTCTACCTGACCGCGCAGATGGTCGGCGGCGGCGTGCTGGTGAAGACGCTGATCGGCATCGACTACGAAGTGTCGATCATCGTGGTGGGCATGCTGATGCTCGGCTACGTGCTGTTCGGCGGCATGGTGGCGACCACCTGGGTGCAGATCATCAAGGCCATCCTGCTGGTGACCGCATCCATCGTCATGGTGATCCTGGTGTGGAGCCAGTACGGCTTCTTCGGCGATTTCCTCGGCGCCGTGGTCAGCGATCCGAAGGTCCAGGCGCGCGTGGCGAAGATACTGGGCGACGCGGCGAAGAACATGACGCCGCAGGAACTCGGCCAGCGCTTCCTCGAGCCCGGCCTGCTGTTCAAGGCGCCGATCGACCAGATCTCCCTGGGCATGGCGCTCGTCTTCGGCACCGCCGGCATGCCTCACATCCTGATGCGCTTCTTTACCGTGCCCACCGCCCAGGAAGCGCGCAAGTCGGTGGTCTGGGCGATGGCCATCATCGGCGGCTTCTATGTGCTGACGCTGTTCCTCGGCATGGGCGCCGCGATGATAGTCGGCCCGAAGGAGATCACCGCCATCGACGCAGGCGGCAACATGGCGAACCCGCTCCTGGCGCAGGCGCTTGGCGGCGGCGCCGACAGCCTGCTCGGCAACTTCATGCTGGCCTTCGTCTCTGCCGTGGCGTTCGCCACGATTGTCGCGGTGGTCGCCGGCCTGGTCCTGGCCGCGGCCTCCGCCATCGCGCACGATCTCTACGTCGGCGTCGTCAAGGGCGACCACGCCACCCAGGCAGAGCAGGTGCGCGCCGCCAAGGTCGCCACCGTCGTGTTCGGCGCCCTGGCCATCGCCATCGGCATCGCCGCCAAGGGCCAGAACGTCGCCCACCTGGTGGCGCTGGCCTTCGCCGTCGCCTCCTCGGCCAACTTCCCCTGCGTGTTCCTGACGCTGTTCTGGCGCAGGTGCAACACCGGCGGCATCGTCGCCGGCATGCTGGTCGGTACCCTCACCGCCATCGGCCTGGTGCTCGTCTCGCCGAACATGACCTACCCGCTCCAGGTCAAGGCCGCGCAAGAGAAGGCCATCAAGGCCGCCGACGAGGCACTCGCCCGGCTGAACGGCGACCTCGCCGCCGCGGGCGAAGACGAAGCGGCCAGGATCAGGATCGAGGCCGACATCGCCAGGAACGAGAAGGCCAAGGCCGGCGCGCGGCAGAAGATCGACGACCTGCACGGCGACACGACTTCGCTGGTGGGCCTCGAGAAGCCGCTGTTCGACCTGAAGAACCCCGGCATCGTCTCGATCCCGCTCGGCTTCCTGGCTGTTTTCCTCGGCTCGCTGCTGTATCGCGACAAGCGCGCCGACGACATGTGGGACGAACTCTACGTGCGGCAGAACACGGGCATCCTCGCCGCCAAGGCGACCGCCCACTAAGAGCAACGGGAGGAGGAGAAGGTTTGGCCCCCGCAAGGGGGCCTTTTCTTTTCCCCGGCGGGATTTGAAACGCGCGAGTTGTTTCGGCTATAATCGCGCGCTCGTTTGGCCAGGTAGCTCAGTTGGTAGAGCAGCGGATTGAAAATCCGCGTGTCGACGGTTCGATTCCGCCCCTGGCCACCAGAACCCTGACGGCCCGCCTCGGCGGGCCGTTTTCATTCAATGCACGCTGATCGCGATGTTCCGGCGGCGCGCCTGGAAGTAGTGCGAGGCGACGATGTTGATGGCTTCGCGGGTGGCGCGGTCGATGTCGGCGTCGGCCAGTTCGACCCGGACGGCCCCGCCTTCGATGGAGACCGAAAAGTCGATTTCAGCGGCGCTGGCGTCCGGCAGGACGGTTTCGAGGGCCACCAGGCTGCTGACGTAGGCCAGCGAACTGGCGTCCCGCGTATCTATTCCGGCAACCGATTCCTGGGCGCTGGCCAGGGAACGAGCAAACGCAGTCATGCGGGCCTCCTCGACGGTTAACGGGAGAGGTGCAACGTCGGCAGGATAGCGGGGATCGCGAGGCTTGCCATCACCCGATCTGGCCCGGTTTCCCCTGCCAATTCCCGAAAGCGCCCATGTTGCCCGCGCGGGGGTTGTTTATAATCCGCGCATTGCCACAACCGGCGCCGCTTGATGCAGCTGTTCGCTCTCGGGCTCAACCACCATACCGCCCCCCTTGCCGTCCGCGAGCGGGTGGCGTTCGACCCGCTTCGGTTGCCGCTCGCCCTGCTCGACCTGATGCGCACCCGGCCGGTGCGCGAGGCCGCCATCCTCTCCACCTGCAACCGCACGGAACTGTATTGCGCGGCGGAGAGCCCCGAGATCGCGGCCGGCTGGCTGGCCGAATACCATTCGCTGCCGACGGGCGACATCCAGCCGTTCCTCTACACGCATCCCAAGCGCGACGCCGTCCGCCACATGTTCCGCGTCGCCAGCGGGCTCGACTCGATGGTGCTCGGCGAGCCGCAGATCCTCGGCCAGATGAAGCAGGCGGCCCGCACCGCCGAGGAAGCCGGCACGCTCGGCACGCTGCTCAACAAGCTGTTCCAGAACACCTTCGCGGTGGCGAAGGAGGTGCGCTCCACCACGGCGATCGGGGCCAACATCGTGTCCATGGCGGCCGCCTCGGTGCACCTGTCCGCCCGCATCTTCGAGCGCATCTCGGACCAGAAGGTGCTGTTCATCGGCGCCGGCGAGATGATCGAGCTGTGCGCCGCGCATTTCGCCGGCGAGAAGCCGAAGCGGCTTACCATCGCCAACCGGACCATCGAGAAGGCCGAGGCGCTGGCCGCCCGCTTCGACGGCGATGCCATGCGCCTCGACGACGTCGGCGCGCGGCTGCCCGAGTACGACATCGTGGTGGCCTGCACGGCGAGCCCGCTGCCGATCATCGGGCTCGGCATGGTCGAGCGCGCGCTGAAGGCGCGCCGGCACCGCCCGATGGTGATGGTCGACCTCGCCCTGCCGCGCGACATCGAGGCGGAGGTCGACAAGCTCGACGACGTCTTCCTGTACACGCTGGACGACCTCGGCCAGATCGTCGAGCAGGGCCTCGAATCCCGCCAGGCGGCCGTCGTCGAGGCCGAGTCCATCATCGACGACCGCGTTGCGCACTTCCTGCAATGGGTCGAATCGCGCGAGACGGTGCCGACCATCCGCGCCCTGCGCGACGCGGCGGAGCGCGCGCGCCGCCACGAGGTCGACCATGCGCTCAAGATGCTCCATCGCGGCGACGATCCGGCGCAGGTGCTGGAAGCGCTGTCGCGCGGTATCACCAACAAGCTGATGCACGGGCCGACGCAGGCCCTCAACCAGGCCGAAGGCGCGCAGCGTGGCGAGATCTCCGATCTCATCGCGCGCATCTTCCGGCTCCATCCCGGAGAGTAGCTGCCCTGCCCGCATGCGGCCCGCCCGCAGGGGCGCGGGCGCCCCATTGCCATGAAGAAAAGCATCCACGACAAGCTCCAGCACCTGACCGAACGCCGCGCCGAGATCGACGCCCTGCTGGGCAGCGAGGATGCGACGCGCGACATGGAGAACTATCGCAAGCTGACGCGCGAGCATGCGGAGATCGGCCCGGTGGTGGAGTTGTTCTCGTCCTACGGCAAGGCCGAGGCCAATCTCGCGGCGGCCCGCGAGATGCTGCACGACCCCGAGATGAAGGAACTCGCGGCCGAGGAGATCGAATCGGCCGAAGCCGAGATGCAGCGTCTCGAGGACGAACTGCAGCGCGCATTGCTGCCGAAGGATCCCAACGACGAGAAGAACCTGTTCCTCGAAATCCGCGCCGGCACCGGCGGCGAGGAATCGGCGCTTTTCGCCGGAGACCTGTTCCGCATGTACTCGCGCTATGCCGAGCGGCAGCGCTGGAAGGTCGAGGTGGTGTCGCGCAACGAGTCGGATCTCGGCGGCTACCGCGAAATCATCTGCCGCATCGTCGGCAGCGGCGCCTATTCGAAGCTCAAGTTCGAGTCCGGCGGCCATCGCGTCCAGCGCGTGCCGGAGACCGAGGCGCAAGGGCGCATCCACACGTCGGCCTGCACGGTGGCAGTGATGCCGGAGGCCGACGAACTGGCCGAGGTGCATATCAACCCGGCCGACCTGCGCATCGACACCTTCCGCGCCTCGGGCGCCGGCGGCCAGCACATCAACAAGACCGACTCGGCGGTGCGCATCACCCACCTGCCGACCGGCATCGTCGTCGAATGCCAGGACGACCGCTCGCAGCACCGCAACAAGGCACAGGCGATGTCGGTGCTTGCCGCGCGCATCAAGGACGCGCAGGAGCGCGAGCAGCAGCAGAAAATCGCCAGCACCCGCAAGAGCCTGATCGGCAGCGGCGACCGCTCCGAGCGCATCCGCACCTACAACTTCCCGCAGGGCCGCGTCACCGACCACCGCATCAACCTGACGCTCTACAAGATCGACGCCATCATGGACGGCGAGCTCGACGAGGTGGTCGAGGCGCTCACCGCCGAACACCAGGCCGAACTGCTGGCCGCGCTGGGCGAAGAGGCGTGATCACCGTCGCCGGGGCGCTCGCGGCAGCGCGGGAGGTCATCCCGATCTCCGAGGCCCGGCTGCTGGCGTGCCACGTGCTGAACTGCAACGCGGCCTGGCTGGAGGCGCACCGCGACGACAAGCTGAGCGAGGCGCAGGCCGACCGCTTCTCCGAGCTCGTTGCCTGCCGGGCGGGCGGGGAACCGGTCGCCTACCTGCTCGGCCGTCGCGAGTTCTACGGCCGCGACTTCGCC
>DASVZD010000114.1:0-20629 GCA_036391815.1 Rhodocyclaceae bacterium | reverse complement strand
ACTGGCGGAGCTGGGTCTCGACGCAAAAGGAATCGTGGCGAGCGTCAGAAACTTTATTGATCAAACGAAGTCACTGGGAACGCTAACATGACGGCCAAACCGCCCGCAGGAGAGCCTCCCGTGAACACCAGGGACCCCATGAGCATTCCAGACGTACAGAGCAGCAAGGATTCGCGCCAGCTGCTGATCAACAAGGTCGGCATCAAGTCGATCCGCCATCCGGTCAAGGTCCTCGACAAGAGCGGCGGCGTCCAGCACACCATCGCGACCTTCAACATGTACGTCGGCCTGCCGCACAACTTCAAGGGCACGCACATGTCGCGTTTCGTCGAGATCCTCAACTCGCACGAGCGCGAGATCTCGGTGGAGAGCTTCGAGTCCATGCTGCGCGAGATGGTGGTGAAGCTCGAGGCCGAAACCGGCCACATCGAGATGAACTTCCCCTACTTCGTGAACAAGGAAGCGCCGATCTCGAAGGTGAAGAGCCTGATGGACTACGACGTCACCTTCACCGGCGAGATCCTCGAGGGGGGCCGCTATCGCCAGACCACCAAGGTGGTCGTGGCGGCCACCAGCCTGTGCCCGTGCTCGAAGAAGATTTCCGAGCGCGGCGCCCATAACCAGCGCTCGCACATCACCATCACGGCGACCACCAATAGCTTCGTCTGGATCGAGGAGATCGTGCACATGGCCGAGAGCCAGGCTTCGTGCGAACTGTTCGGCCTGCTCAAGCGTCCCGACGAGAAGCATGTCACCGAGCGCGCCTACGACAATCCGAAGTTCGTCGAGGACATCGTGCGCGACGTCGCGGGCGCGCTGAACGCCGATCCGCGCATCGACGCCTACGTCGTCGAGTCGGAGAACTTCGAGTCGATTCACAACCACTCGGCCTACGCGCTGATCGAATTCAACAAGAAGCAGTTCTGACCGATTCCCCCGCCCCGCTCATGGGCTAACATTAGCCCTGTAGGGGGAATCAAAATGCTGCGCAAACTCCTGGCGCTTTGCCTCGTCTGGTGTGCCGCGGGAACCGTGCTCGCGGCCGAGTTCACTTTCGGCGTCACGCCGCAGTTCGAGCGGCGCCAGCTCTTCGCCGTATGGACGCCGGTGCTGGCGGAGCTGGAACGGCGCACCGGACACAAGTTCAAGCTGGTGCTCGCCCCGGACATTCCGGAGTTCGAGCGCCGCTACAACGCCGGCGCCTTCGACTTCAGCTACATGAATCCCTACCTGGTGGTCGAAAACCCGCAGGGCTACATCCCGCTGGTGCACGATGCCGCCCCGATCCGCGGCATCCTGGTGGTGCGCCAGGACAGCAAGATCCGCTCCCCGGCCGAACTCGACGGTGCCACCATCGCCTTTCCGACGCCGAACGCGATCGGCGCCAGCCTGCTGATACGCGCCGAGTTGGAGCGCAAGTTCAAGATCCATTTCGAGCCGAAGTACACGAAGTCGCACACCGCGACCTACCTGTCGGTCATCCAGGGGCTGGCGGCGGCGGGCGGCGGCGTCCAGAAGACGCTCAACGAACAAAAGGAGTCGGTACGGGAACAGCTGCGCGTCATCCATATCACGCGCCCCTCGCCGTCGTTGCCGGTGGCGGCCCATCCGCGCGTGCCGGCCGAGGTCCGCGAGGCCGTGCGCGAGGCCTTCCTCGCCATGGCGGGCGGGCCGGACGCCTCCCTGCTGAAGGAAATCCCGATGAGCCAGCCGGTCGCGACGTCGGCCCGCGACTATGAGCCCTTGCGGGAGCTCGGGCTGCGCGAGTTCTTCGTTCCCGAACCCGCCACTGCCCCGTGAGCCTGCGCACCAAGATATTCCTGCTGCTGGCCGTCACCTACGCCTTCCTGGTCGGCTATCTCTACGTCGCCTGGATGCCGGACGCCACCCGCTACCAGCTGGAGGCCAACGAGCGCATGCAGCAGCGGGCGCTCATGACGCTGGCGGAGGGCCTGACGCCGATGGTGCTGGCGGGGCAGCTCGGCGACCTGCACGACACGCTGGACCAGGTGCGGCAAGGCAATCCCGAATGGCGCGCGGTGGAGGTCCTCGACGACACCGGGCGGCGGCTCTATCCGCTGGCCGGAACGCCGCTGCCGCAAGCCGGCAGCGACGACGTGCAGCACGAATTCCCGATGGGCGTCGGCAACAACACCGTGGCGACGCTGCGCGTGCTGATCTCGCGCGCCCCGCTGCTCGCCGAGATCCGCGGCGCCCAGGCCCGGCTGATCGTGGCGCTCGCGGTGACGACCCTGCTGGCGCTGGCGCTGGTCGCCGTCATGCTCGAGGTGACGGTGCGCCGCCCGGTGGCCCGCGTCGCCGAAGCCTCGCACGCCCTGGCGGCGGGCGAATTCGACGCCCCGCTGCCGCACGCGAGCGGCGACGAGATCGGCGACCTGGTGGAGAGCTTCGCCCACATGCGCGACGAGGTGCGCGATGCCCAGCAGGGGCTGCGCCAGCTCGCCGCCACCCTGGAGGAGCGCGTCCGCGAGGAAGTCGCCCACAACCGCGAGAAGGACCACCTGCTGATCCAGCAGTCGCGGCTCGCCTCGATGGGCGAGATGGTGCACAACATCGCCCACCAGTGGCGCCAGCCGCTAAACGCCCTCGGCCTGCTGATCCACAACATACGCGACGACTATGAATACGGCGCGCTGACGCCGGAAAGCCTGCAGCAGGCGGCCGGCGATGCGCAGCGCCTGCTGGAGAGGATGTCGCACACCATCGACGACTTCCGCGACTTCTTCCGGCCCGACCGCGAGATGGCCGACTTCGACGTCGGCAACGCCGTGCGCGACGCATTGTTCATCACCGAAGCATCGCTGCGGAACTACAATATCGAGGTCGCCGCGGAGATTCCGGATGGCGTGATCGCCGAGGGCTACCCGTCGCAGTTCAGCCAGGCGGTCCTCAACCTGCTGGTCAACGCCAAGGAGGCCTTGCAGCAACGCGGTTCTGGCGGACGCATCGCGGTCAGGCTCGCCGCCGCCGAAGGGAGGGCCGGCGTGACGGTTGACGACGACGCCGGCGGCATTGCGGCGGACGTCCTGCCGAGGATATTCGAGCCTTACTTCACCACCAAGGAAGAAGGCAGCGGCATCGGGCTTTACATGGCAAAGATGATCATCGAGAAGAACATGCACGGAACCATCGAGGCGTCGAACCGGAACGGCGGAGCCCGCTTCGTCATATCGATC
Organism: Rhodocyclaceae bacterium; assembly: GCA_036391815.1. Lineage (GTDB taxonomy): Bacteria > Pseudomonadota > Gammaproteobacteria > Burkholderiales > Rhodocyclaceae > Nitricoxidireducens. The sequence goes on along the minus strand of DASVZD010000114.1, from coordinate 17,432 downwards.
CCGCTGCGGGGAGAGCCGGGAGCGCAACATGAATGACGCCGGCCGCGTGCACGCCGAGTTCCTCCGCACCCTGTCCGTCCTGTACGTCGAGGACGACGCGCTGGTGCGCAGCCAGCTGTCGCACTTCCTGGAGCGGCGGGTGAAGCAGCTGGTGGTGGCCGAAAACGGCCGCCAGGGGCTGGAGGCCTTCCGCACCGGCCGCTACGACATCGTGATCACCGACATCAAGATGCCGGAAATGGACGGCCTGCAGATGGCCGAGCAGATCAAGGGCGACGTCCGCGACGTGCCGATCATCGTGATCACCGCCTACAGCGATCGCGACTACCTGATCCGCGCGATCGAGCTCGGCGTCAACCGCTACGTGACCAAGCCGATCGATCCCGACATGCTGGTCGAGGCGATCTACCGCGCGGTGGAGGTGCGCTTCAAGCAGCAGGAAGTCGATCGCGCCAACCGGCGCGTGCGCGATACCCTCGAGCAGACGGTGATGGCGATGGCGCGGGCCATCGAGTTGCGCGACCCGTACACCGACGGCCACCAGAAGCGCGTCGCCCTGCTGGCCGCCGCCATCGCCGAAGACATGGGCCTGCCGGCCGAGCGCGTCGATGGCATCCGGCTGGGCGCCCTGATCCACGACGTCGGCAAGATCCAGGTGCCGACGGAGATCCTCAGCAAGCCCGGCCAGCTGCGCGAGGTCGAGCGCAGCATCGTGCGGCAGCACGCGAAGGCCGGCGAGGACCTGCTGGGCGACATCGACTTCCCATGGCCGATCGGGCAGATGGTGCTGCATCACCACGAGCGCCTGGACGGCAGCGGCTATCCCGACGGCCTCAAGGGCGATCAGCTGACGCTGGAGACCAAGATCATCGCGGTCGCCGACGTGGCGGAGGCGATGAGCTCGCATCGTCCGTATCGTCCGGCGCTGGGCATCAAGGCCGCCATCGAGGAGCTGCGCCAGGGCAGCGGCCGCCTCTACGACAGCAGCGTCGTCGAGAGCTGCGTCCGCGTGCTGGAACGGCGCCCGGAACTGGTCAGCCAGTAGGCTATACGGCGCAGCCGCTGCTCTCGCCCTGCTGGGCGAGCGCTTCCAGGTGCCGCAGGACCAGGCCGCTGGCCTCCTCCATCTTCCCCAGGTGCCGCACCGCTGCGTCGTAGTCGTCGCTGCGGAACCGCTCCACCGCCACGCGCCCGTTCTCATGGACGTCCCGATGGGGCGGATCGATCAGCGGATAGGCCGGCAGCGACGAGAAGCACTCCCTGCCGTCGCCTTCGACATACCACTTGCCGAGGCGGCAGCCGGTATGGCTCGCGAAGTCCTCAGGGTTCTTCTCGGAAACCCCCATCAGCACCTTGTAGACCTCCTTCTTGAAGATCAGGTGGTCGATCTTGGCGAGCTCGACGAAGGTGCGCATGGCCGTGCCGCGGATGGTGAGCCGGCCCTGCTCGGCCACTTCCCGCATGCCCTCCATCCTGGCGTGCGCGGTCTCGGCATCCGCTTCGTACCTGGCCGACTGCTCCGGGCTGATCTCCGTGGTGCTCCTGGCGCGCGCGGCCTCCTGGCGGATGGCGGTCACCAGCTGCGCGATCTCGCCCGTCGCCGCCGTCGTGCGTTCCGCCAGCTTGCGCACCTCGTCGGCGACGACGGCGAAGCCCCGCCCCTGTTCGCCCGCCCGCGCCGCCTCGATGGCGGCATTGAGGGCGAGCAGGTTGGTCTGGTCGGCCACCTCCTTGATGAGGTTGACGATGCCGCCGATGCGCGACGCCTGGTCGTTCAGGGTTTCGACCGTTTCCGCGACCGCCCGGGTCTTGGCGGCCATCTCATGCACGTTCGACACGACGACGTTCAGCGCCGAGCTGTTCTCGCTGGTCCGCGCCAGTGCCGCGTCGGCGGCTTCCGCCTCGCGCTTCATCGAGGTGGAGAGCACGACCATGGATTGCTGCGATTCGGCCAGCGTCTGGCCGAAGCTGATTTCGTTGGCGAACAGTCCGGCGTGGAAGGCCAGGCGCGCGCGCTCGGTTTCGAGTTCCATGGCAAGCCGGTCGCGCTCGGCGTCCATGCGGGCGCGTTCCGCTTCCCGCTCGGCTTGGCACTGCGCGAGGCGGGCTTCGAGTTCGCTGACTTGCTGCTTGAGGCGGGTACTGCCGAACAGGTCGATCATCGGTGACGATCCTCTGGCTCGGGGAGGAGTGGGCCGCAAAGTGTAGTCGGGCGGGTAAGTGACTGTAAATTCGTCATAAGTGATAAAGCTTGCGCGGCGGCATGGGCCTGCTGCGAGTGCCACTTATAATGACGGCCGCCCAAAACGACGATCGAAAAGGACTCCGATGAAGAACCTGTGGCAGGAAGCGGAAGCCAGCGCCTGCGCGAGCGAGTTGCAGCTGCGCGTCTACACTTCGCGCCTGCTCGGCCGCGACGCCTCGCTGGTCTTGCACGGCGGCGGCAACACTTCCGTCAAGCTGAGCGAAAGAGACCTCTTCGGCGGCGAGGAGGACATCCTCTACGTCAAAGGCAGCGGCTGGGACCTGGAAACCATCGCCGAAGCCGGCTTCGCCCCCGTGCGGCTCGAGCACCTGAAGAAGCTCGCCGCCCTGCCCGCGCTCCCCGATCCCGAGATGGTCAACCAGCTGGTCACGCACCAGACGCGCGCGGCGGCGCCGGTGCCCTCGGTCGAGGCGATCCTGCATGCGATCCTGCCGTATCGCTTCGTCGACCACACGCATGCCGACGCCGTCGTCACCGTGACCAATACGGCGGACGGCGAGGCGCGCATCCGCGAGATCTATGGCGACAAGGTCGTCGTGGTTCCCTACGTCATGCCCGGGTTCGACCTGGCGCGGCTGTGCGCCGAACGGTTCGCCGCGCAGTCCGGCCCGCAGACCGTCGGCATGGTGCTGCTGAACCACGGCATCTTCTCCTTCGGCGACAGCGCGCGCGAGTCCTACGATCGCATGATCGCGCTGGTCGGCATGGCGGAGGACTACCTTCGCCGCCATGGCGCCTGGGACGTCGCGCTGCCCGCAGCGACGCCGGCGCCGGCCGCCGCAGTCGCCCCGGCGCTGGCGCAGTTGCGCGCCGCCGTTTCCGCATGCGCGGGCTTCCCCGTGATCGTCGCGCGCCACGCCGAGGGCAAGTTCCTCGCCTTCGCTCAGCGCGAAGACGTCGGCACCGTCGCGCAGCAGGGCCCGGCGACGCCCGACCACGTGATCCGGACCAAGCGGCTGCCGATGATCGGCCGCGACGTCGCCGCTTACGCCGAGGCCTACCGCGGCTACTTCGCCGCCCACGAGCCGCAAGCCAGGGAACGCAAGGCGATGCTCGACGCGGCGCCGCGCGTCGTGCTGGATCCCGAATTCGGCCTCTGCGCCATCGGACGGACGGCGCAGGATGCGCGCATCGTGTCGGACATCTACGGCCACACTATCGACATCATCCTCGGCGCCACCGCGCTGGGCGGCTATCGGGCGCTGCCCGCCGGCGACATCTTCGACGTCGAGTACTGGGATCTCGAGCAGGCGAAGCTCAAGAAGGGCGGCAAGCCGCCCGCGTTCGCCGGCGAGGTGGCGCTGGTCACCGGCGCCGCGTCGGGCATCGGCAAGGCCTGCGTCGAGGCGCTGATGGCGCGCGGCGCCGCGGTCGTCGCGCTCGACCTGCAGCCGTCGATCGTCGCGCTGTTCGACAAGCCCAACTATCGCGGCATCCAGTGCGACGTCTCGGACGAGGCGCAGCTCAAGGCCGCGGTGGCCCGGGGCGTGGAAGCGTTCGGCGGCATCGACATGCTGGTCCTCAACGCCGGCATCTTCCCCGGCGGCTGCAAGATCGAGGCGCTGCCGACGGCCGACTGGCAGCGCGTGATGCGCATCAACCTCGACGCCAACCTGGTGCTGATGCGCGAATGCCATCCCTTCCTCAAGCTCGCGCCGCGCGGCGGCCGGGTGGTCATCATCGGTTCGAAGAACGTGCCGGCACCGGGACCCGGCGCCGCGGCCTACTCGGCTTCCAAGGCGGCGCTGAACCAGCTGGCGCGCGTCGCCGCGCTGGAATGGGGCGCCGACAACATCCGCATCAACTCGCTGCATCCGAACGCCGTGTTCGATACCGGCATCTGGACCGAGGACGTGCTCGCCTCCCGCGCCAGGCACTACGGGCTCAGCGTCGACGAGTACAAGCGCAACAACGTGCTGAAGACGGAAGTGACGAGCCGCGACGTCGCGGAGCTGGCGGCCGAACTGTGCGGCCCGCTGTTCGCCAAGACCACCGGCGCGCAGATCCCGGTGGACGGCGGCAACGACCGCGTGATCTAGGGCTTCAGCCCGGCGAGATCCGCTGCCGGGCGCAGGTCGCGCTCGGTGATGACGCCGGCGATCAGGCCGGCAGGCGTGACGTCGAATGCCGGGTTGGCGACGCGGCTGGTGGTCACGCCCATCTCGTCCGCGCTGCGCTCCTCGATGGGAATGTCGGCGCCGCTCGGGCAGGCGAAGTCGATGGTCGACACCGGCGCGGCGACGTAGAAGGGAACGTCGTTTGCCCGTGCCGCGAGCGCCTTCAGGTAGGTGCCCACCTTGTTCGCGGTATCGCCGTTGGCGGCGATGCGGTCGGCGCCGACGATCACGCAGTCCACCTTGCCCTGCATCATCAGCAGCCCCGCCGCATTGTCGGCGATCAGGGTGTGGGGGATGCCTGCCTGGCGCAGTTCCCAGGCCGTCAGCAGGCCCTGGTTGCGCGGCCGGGTTTCCGAGACCCAGACATGGACGTCGAGTCCGGCCGCGTGCGCGGCGTAGATCGGGGAAATCGCCGTGCCGTGCGCCACCGTGGCCAGCCAGCCGGCGTTGCAATGCGTCATCGCCTCGACGCGTCCCTTGCGCGCCGCGATCTGCTGGAGGATCGGCAGGCCGTTTCGCCCGATGGCGGCGTTGGCCTCCTCGTCTTCGCCGGCGATCGCGCGCGCCTCCTGCCATGCCGCCTCGCGGCGGGCGGCGGGCGGCAGCACGGCCAGCACGTTCCTCATGCGCTCCAGCGCCCAATGGAGATTGACGGCGGTCGGGCGCGTGGCGCCGAGAACCCGGAGGACGGTCGACAGCCGCGCGTCATCGCCCGCCTCGGCCAGCCCGAGGGCGACGCCGTAGGCGGCGGCGGCGCCGATCAGGGGCGCGCCGCGCACTTGCATCGCGCGGATCGCGTGGGCCGCCTCTTCGAGATTCGTGAGGCGCACGAAGGCCGTCTCATTCGGCAGCCGGGTCTGGTCGAGGATGACGACGGCCTGGCCGTCTTCCTGGATGGTGCGCAGCGGATAATCCATGCGTTCAGGCCAGCTTGCCGTGGCAGTGCTTGTACTTCTTGCCGCTGCCGCACGGGCAGGGGTCGTTGCGGCCGACCTTCTCGGAGGCGCGCTGCACCGGCTGCGGCGCCTTGTCCTCGGCGGCGCCCAGCACCTCGTCGTAGTCGGCGTGGTGGTACTGGACGTTCTCGACCTGCGGCTGGTGCTGCTCGGCCTGCTCGATCTGCTCCTCCGAGCGGATTTCGACGGTCATCAGGAAGCGCGTCACTTCCATGCGCACGGTGTTGAGCAGCGCCTCGAACAGCTCGAAGGCCTCGCGCTTGTATTCCTGCTTCGGATTCTTCTGCGCATAGCCGCGCAGGTGGATGCCCTGGCGCAGGTGGTCGAGCGCGGCGAGGTGCTCGCGCCAGTGGGTATCGAGGCTCTGCAGCATGACGTTGCGCTCGAAGGCGCGCCATGCCGCCGCATCGACGCTGTCCACCTTGGCGGCGTAAGCCGCGTCGCCGGCATCGAGGATGCGGCGCAGGATGTCCTGCTCGTCGAGGTTGGGCTCGGCGGCCAGCCATTGCGCCACCGGCAGCTTGAGCTGGAACTCGGCGGCAAGGGACGCCTCGAGCGCCGGGATGTCCCACTGCTCCTCGACGCTCTCCGCCGGCACCTGCAAGCGGAAGGAGTCGTGGATGACGCCCTGGCGCATGGCGGCGATGGTTTCGGAGATGTCCTCGGTGTCCAGCAGTTCGTTGCGCTGCTGGTAGATCACCTTGCGCTGGTCGTTGGCGACGTCGTCGTATTCGAGCAGTTGCTTGCGGATGTCGAAGTTGCGCTGCTCGACCTTGCGCTGGGCCGACTCGAGCGAGCGCGACACCAGCGGATGCTCGATCGCCTCGCCTTCGGGCATCTTCAGGCGCACCATGATGGCGTTGAGCCGCTCACCGGCGAAGATCTTCAGCAGCGGATCGTCGAGCGACAGGTAGAAGCGCGAGGAGCCGGGGTCGCCCTGGCGGCCGGCGCGCCCGCGCAGCTGGTTGTCGATGCGGCGGGACTCGTGGCGCTCGGAGCCGATGATGTGCAGGCCGCCCGCGGCCAGCACCTGGTCGTGCAGCTTCTGCCAGTCGGCGCGCATCTGGGCGATGCGCTGGTCCTTGTCCGCCTGTGCGAGGTCGGCGTCCTCGCGGATCGCGTCGATCTGCTTCTCGATGCTGCCGCCGAGCACGATGTCCGTACCGCGGCCCGCCATGTTGGTGGCGATGGTGATCACGCCGGGACGGCCGGCCTGCACGACGATTTCGGCTTCCTTGGCGTGCTGCTTGGCGTTGAGCACCTGATGCGGCAGCTTTTCCTTGGTCAGCAGGTCGGACAGCAGCTCGGAATTCTCGATCGAGGTGGTGCCGACCAGGACCGGCTGGCCGCGGCCATGGCACTCCTTGATGTCGGCGATGATGGCGTGGTACTTCTCCTGCGCGGTGCGGTAGATCTGGTCGTGCGCGTCGCGGCGGATCATCGGCTTGTTGGTCGGGATGACCACCGTCTCCAGGCCGTAGATCTGGTGGAACTCATAGGCCTCGGTGTCGGCCGTGCCCGTCATGCCGGAAAGCTTGCCGTACATGCGGAAGTAGTTCTGGAAGGTGATCGAGGCGAGCGTCTGGTTCTCCGACTGGATCTGCACGCCCTCCTTTGCCTCGACCGCCTGGTGCAGGCCCTCCGACCAGCGGCGGCCCGCCATCAGGCGGCCGGTGAATTCGTCGACGATGACCACCTCGCCGTCCTGCACCACGTATTGCTGGTCGCGGTGGTACAGGTTGTGGGCGCGCAGCGCCGCATAGAGGTGGTGGATCAGCAGGATGTTGGCCGGCTCGTACAGGCTGGCGCCCTCGGGCAGCAGGCCCATGCGCGCCAGGATCTGCTCCGCCTTCTCGTGGCCGGCCTCGGTCAGCAGCACCGTGTGCGCCTTGAGGTCAACGGTGTAGTCGCCGGTGTCCTGCTCGCCTTCCTGCTTCGCCGCCTCGCCCTTGGTGAGCAGCGGGGCCACGGCGTTCATGCGCACGTAGAGGTCGGTATGGTCCTCGGCCTGGCCGGAGATGATCAGCGGCGTGCGCGCCTCGTCGATCAGGATCGAGTCGACCTCGTCCACGATCGCGAAGTTGAGGCCGCGCTGGACGCGCTCCTCGCGCCCGAACACCATGTTGTCGCGCAGGTAGTCGAAGCCGAACTCGTTGTTGGTGCCGTAGGTGATGTCCGCGGCGTAGGCGGCCTGCTTGGCCGCGTGGTCCATCTGGGACAGGTTCACGCCGACCGTCAGGCCGAGGAAGCGGTGCAGCCGCCCCATCCACTCGGCATCGCGCGAGGCGAGGTAGTCGTTGACCGTGACGATGTGGACGCCCTTGCCCGACAGCGCGTTGAGGTACGCCGGCAGGGTGCCGACCAGCGTCTTGCCTTCGCCGGTGCGCATCTCCGAGATCTTGCCATGGTGCAGCACCATGCCGCCGATGAGCTGGACGTCGAAGTGGCGCATGCCGAGCACGCGCTTGCCAGCTTCGCGCACCACGGCGAAGGCTTCCGGCAACAGGCCGTCGAGGCTTTCGCCGTTGGCCACGCGCTGCTTGAATTCCACCGTCTTGCCGGCCAGCTGCTCGTCGTTGAGCGCCGCGACGCTCTTTTCGAGCTCGTTGATGCGCGCCACCACGCCCGCGTACTGGCGCAGCAGGCGATCGTTGCGGCTGCCGAAGATCTTCTTGAGGATGTTGCCGATCATGCGCCCGGCCCTTAGAGGCAAAGCGCGCATTCTAACATGCGGGGTCGGCCGCCCCGCCCCGTCCCTGCTAGCGCAGCGCGAGTCTACCGCCCGCCTGGGCCTGCTGCAGGAAGCGATTGGGATTCTGGGCGACGCCGTTGATGCGAACCTCGAAATGCAGGTGCGGCCCGGTGGAACGGCCGGTCGTGCCGACCTCGGCGATCTTCTGGCCGCGACGGACGAGCGCGCCGGGCTTCACGAAGACCTTCGACGCATGGGCATAGCGGGTGGTCAGGCCGTTGCCATGGTCGATCTCGATGAGGTTGCCATATTGCGGATGCTGCTCGACGTCGATCACGATGCCGGCCGCCGCCGCCTTGATCGGCGTGCCGATGTCGGAGGGGAAGTCCACCCCTTCATGCATGGCCGCTTCGCCGGTGAACGGGTCGATGCGCCAGCCGAAGCTGGAGGCGTTCCACTGGGTGCCGACGGGCAGGCTGGTGGGCAGCAGGTTCTTCTTGATGCGGTCTTCCAGCAGGCGGGATTCGAGCTGGGTCAGCGAATCGCTGCGGGCGTCCATCTGGCGCGACAGGGCCTCGACCGCCTTGCCCAGTTCCTCCGCCGACAGTTGGCGGGGCTGGACCAGCGGGCCGCCGCGGCCGTCCTTGACGCTGCTCTGGCCCTCGGCGGGCTTGATGCCGGCCAGCGCCGACAGTCGCTCGCTGAGCGAATCCAGGCGCAGCAGCTGGGCCTGCATCTGGCCCAGGCGCACGGCCATCGCGTTGATGTTCTCGCGCACGAACTCGCGGCTCTTCTGGCTTTCCTCCATGCTCACGGCGCGAACCAGGTCCTGCAGGAACGGCAGGCGGACCTCGGCGGCGTGGCGGACGGTCACGTAGGAGAAGAGCGTCGACAGCCCGAGCACCAGGGCGACCACCAGCGCACCCAGCAAAAGGAGATGACGGCCGGTCAGCGTAACGGTCTTCGCCGTTGCCAGGCGGTCGGAGACAAGAATAATATGCACGTTTCTTTCCCTCCCGAATCCAGCGATGCCATCGCGCAGCCTCGAAGATTGCCTCAAGGCCGAAGGCGGACTTTCCCGCCTTGCCGATCACGCCGCTCACCTCTTGCGTCTGCAGCGTTTGTTCGAATCGGCCGTTCCGCGTTCGCTCGTGCGCGGGGCACGCGTAGCCAACTTCAAGTTGGGCAGGCTTGTGATTTATGCGGAGAACGGAGCGGTTGCCGCGAAGCTCAGGCAGATTGTCCCTACCCTGAGCGGAGCCTTTGCCAACTCGGCGCCAGAGGTTACCGGAATCGAGATCAAGGTGCAACCCCGGCAGGACAGCGGGCCGGGACGTCCAGCTTCAACCCATGCCCCGCTTGGAGATCACGCGAAGCAGGGACTCACCTCTCTGGCCGATCGTTTACCCAAAGACTCGCCTTTGGTCAGGGCCTTGCGGCGCCTGGTCGGGCATAGCTAAAGCACGATGACGCGTTCGAGGAACATCAGCGCCAGGACGACGAACGCGAAAAGCAGCGCATAGCGGGTCAACCGCCACGCCAGCCCGAGGAAGCGCCGGTCGCCGGTGAAGAGATAGGCGACGATGCCGGAACCGATGCCGATGACCACCAATGCGCCGACGATGCGGAGCAGCAGCACGCCGGTCCCTCAGGCGAACTGCGGTTCCGGATAGAGCGCCGCGATCCGCGCCGGCGTCTCTTCCGCGCGCTCGTAGCTGACCCACTCCCACGCCGAGGCATCGGCGAGCAGCGCGCGCAGCAGCCTGTTGTTCATCGCATGGCCTGACTTGTGGGCGGTGAAGGCGGCCAGCAGCGGATGGCCGACCAGGTAGAGGTCGCCCACGGCGTCCAGCACCTTGTGGCGGACGAACTCGTCCGGCAGGCGCAGCCCCTCGGCGTTCAGCACCCGGTACTCGTCCATTACGATCGCGTTGTCCAGGCTGCCGCCGAGGGCAAGCCCCTGTTCCCGCAGGCTTTCGACGTCCTGGGTAAAGCCGAAGGTGCGCGCGCGCGAGATGTCGCGGATGTAGGACTGGTCCTCGAAATCCACTTCGACGCTGGTGCCCGAACGATCGACGGCCGGGTGGTTGAACAGGATCGAGAACGCCAGCTTGAAGCCGTCGTAGGGCTCGAGGCGGGCCCACTTGTCGCCGTCGCGGACTTCGACCGGCTTCTTCACCCGCAAGAACTTCTTCGGCGCGTTCTGCTCCTCGATGCCGGCGGACTGGAGCAGGAACACGAAGGGCGCGGCGGAGCCGTCCATGATCGGGATCTCCGCGGCATCGACGTCGATATACAGGTTGTCGATGCCCAGGCCGGCCAGCGCCGACATGACATGCTCGACCGTGCCCAGCTTGGCGCCGTCGCGCTCCAGGCAGGAAGCCATGCGCGTGTCGCCGACGTTGAACGGGTCGGCCTTCAGATCCACCGGCGGGTCCAGGTCGACGCGGCGGAACACGATGCCGGTATTCACCTGTGCCGGCCGCATCACCAGCTTGACCTTGACGCCCGAATGCAAGCCGACGCCGGTGGCGCGGATGACGGACTTCAGGGTGCGTTGTCGAAGCATGGGAGGGCGGGCGGAAGATTGTTGCAACGCGGCGATTTTACGCTAAATCATTGACGCATAACGGCAGCCGCGAATGAAAAACGCCCCGGGAGGAGGCGAGTTCTCCCGGGGCGCATTCGCGGCGATGCCGCGTCAATCCGCCTGCTTGCGCAGGAAAGCCGGAATGTCGTACTTGTCGACGCCGCTCGCTTCCATGGCGGCGACCGCCTGGTTGCGCGCTCCGCGGCCGGAAGTGAACACGCCGCCGAAGTCGAGCGACCCGGCTTGCGCCTGCGCCGGCTCGGCGAACATCGGCTGGTTGTCGGTGCCGGTGCGCAGGCCCTGCCCCTCGGCGGCCACATGGACCAGTTCGGGCTTGAGCTTGGGGTTCTTGCGGGCGGCGGCATTGCCCAGGCCGGTGGCGACCACCGTGACGCGCAGCTGGTCTTCCATGCCCTCGTCGAAAACCGTGCCGAAGATGATGGTGGCTTCGGGCGAGGCGTAGTTGCGGATCGTCGCCATGACGTCCTTGACTTCCTTCATGCCGAGCTGGCGGCTGGCGGTTACGTTGACCAGCACGCCGCGCGCGCCGGACAGCTCGATGCCTTCCAGCAGCGGACTGGCGACTGCCGCCTCGGCGGCCAGGCGGGCGCGATCGACGCCGCTGGCGGTGGCCGACCCCATCATGGCCTTGCCCATTTCGCCCATCACGGTGCGCACGTCCTCGAAGTCGACGTTGACCAGGCCCGGCACGTTGATGATTTCCGCGATGCCGCCGACGGCATTCTTGAGCACGTTGTCGGCCGAGCGGAAGGCGTCGGTCATGGTGACGTCCTCGCCGAGCACTTCCATCAGCTTCTCGTTGAGGATGACGATCAGCGAGTCGACGTTCTGCGCCAGCTCCAGCAGGCCCTCCTCGGCCAGCCGCAGGCGCTTGCCCTCGAACTCGAACGGCTTGGTCACCACGGCCACCGTCAGCACGCCGAGCTCGCGCGCCACCTCGGCGACGATCGGCGCGGCGCCGGTACCGGTGCCGCCGCCCATGCCGGCGGTGATGAACACCATGTGCGCGCCGTCGAGCGCCTCGGAAATGGCCGCACGCTCGGAGAGCGCCAGTTCGCGCGCCTTCTCCGGCTTGCCGCCGGCGCCGAGTCCGGGGCCGAACTGGATCTTCACGCCGGCGCTCGACAGGCGTAGCGCCTGGGCGTCGGTGTTGGCGCAGATGAACTCCACGCCCTGCACGCCTTCCCGGATCATGTGCTCGACGGCATTGCCGCCGGCCCCGCCCACGCCGACGACCTTGATGATCGTCGGATTGGGATCCTTATCGATGATTTCGAACATTCTCGCCTCCTTCAAGGAACTGCCGCTTAAACGCTTAAAAATTCTTTCCGAACCAGGCGCGCATGCGCGCCAGGATCTGCCTGAACGTGGTCGGGGGCGGCACTTTCATGCCGCGCTGCTTCTGGGCCGCGCCTTCCTGCAGCAGGCCCATTGCCGTCGAATAGCGGGGATTGCGCACGAAGTCGCGCAGGTTGCCGTCGTAGTGGGGCACGCCGAGCTTCACGGTGTTGTGGAAGATCTCCTCGCCGAGCTGGCACATGCCGGGCATCGCCGCCGAACCGCCGGTCAGCACGATGCCGGCGCGCAGCAGGCGCTCGTAGCCGCTGCGCACCAGCTCCTCCTGCACCTTCTGGAAGATCTCCTCGACGCGCGGCTGGATGAAGCCGGCCAGCGTCTGGCGCGAGAGCTGCGTCACCGGGCGATCGCCGACACCCGGCACCTCGATCATCTCCTCGGGATCCGCCAGCTGCTGGAGCGCCACGCCGTAGCGGATCTTGATCTCCTCCGCGTCCTGGGTCGACGTCCGCAGCGCGATGCCGATGTCCGAGGTCAGCTGGTCGCCGGCGATGGGGATCACCGCCGTGTGGCGGATGGCGCCCTGCGTGAACACGGCGATATCGGTGGTGCCGCCGCCGATGTCCACCAGGCAGACGCCGACGTCCTTCTCGTCGTCGGTCAGCACCGAGTAGCCGGACGCCAGCGGCTGCAGCACCAGGTCGACGACCTCCAGGCCGCAGCGATGCACGCACTTGACGATGTTCTGCACGGCGGTCACCGCGCCGGTGACGAGGTGCACCTTCACCTCGAGACGGCGGGCGTCCATGCCGATCGGCTCCTTGACGCCGTCCTGGCCGTCGACGATGAACTCCTGCACCAGCGTGTGCAGGATCTGGTCGTCGGCCGAGATGGGCGTGGCGTTGGCCGCCTCGATGGCGCGCTCGATGTCGTACTGCGAGACTTCCTTCTCGCGCACCACGGCCATGCCGTTCGAGTCCTTGCTCTTGATGTGCGCGCCGGCAATCCCGGTGTAGACCTCCTTGACCTTGCAGCCCGCCATCAGCTCGACTTCCTGGATGGCGCGCGAGATCGCGTTGACGGTCGCCTCGATGTTGATGACGACGCCCTTCTTGAGGCCGCTCGACTCCTGGCTGCCCAGCCCGAGGATGGCCAGCCTGCCCTCGTCGTCGAGCTCGGCCACGATGGCCACGATCTTCGACGTGCCGATGTCGAGGCCGACGAGGAGGTCGCGTTTGACTTCTTTGCTCATGTTCAGCTCTTGTGCACCGGCCGCACGGCGAAGCCGTTCGGATAGCGCATGTCCACGATGCCGACGAGATTGCCCAGCTTCTGCCGGGCCGCCGGGTAATAGGAGGCGAAGCGGGCCATCCGGTCGGTGACCGGCAGGTTGGTCTCGTCCCTGCCGAGTTCGACGACGACGCCGTCGTCCAGCTTGACCTCCCAGGCCTGGCGCGCCGTCAGCGCCACGGCGAGCGGCCGGCGGTCGAGGGGCGCCAGCGCATCCTTGAAGGCGAGGTAATGTTCGAGCACGGTCGCCGAGGAACCCTCGGGACCGGCGAAGGCCGGCAGCGACTGCTCGGCGGCGAAGCTCCCGGCGAACACCTCGCCGTGGCTGTTGACCAGCGCCGCCTCGCCGTTGGCGCGCTGCCAGCGGGCGGCGGCGACGTGCTCCTCCAGCGAGAGCTCGAGGGCATCGGGCCAGCGGCGGCGCACCGACGCCTTGCGCACCCACGGCAGCTGCTCGAAGGCGGCCCGCACCGTGTCGAGATTGACCGTGAAGAAGTTGCCCGCGAGCGCCGTCCGCGCCGTCTGCTCGATCTGTCCGCGGCCGACCTGCTCGAGCGGCGTGGACACGATCAGCTGGCGCAGCGGGAAGATCGGCAGGCGCTGCATGCCGACGACCGCGGCCCAGGCGAGCGAGGCGACGCCGAGGACGATCAGCAGGTCGGAAACGAGGTCCATCAGCACCGGCTTGTCCCAGAAGCCGGCGGGTTCTTCGCCCGAAGGCTTGCGGATGTTCCTCGGCTTAGCCAAAGCGCGCCATCCCCAGGACATCGACCACCAGCTGCTCGAATGAAACGCCCGAAGCCCTGGCCGCCATCGGCACCAGCGAGTGGTCGGTCATGCCGGGCGCGGTGTTCGCCTCCAATACATACTGCTTGCCGGCCGCGTCGAGCATCACGTCGATGCGCGCCCAGCCGCGGCAGCCCAGCACGGCGAAAGCCCGCTGCGCCAGCTGCTGCATCGCCGCTTCGGCGTCCGCCGCCAGGCCGGACGGGACCCGGTATTCGGTGTCGTCGCGCAGGTACTTGGCGTCGTAGTCGTAGAACTCGCCGGCCGGCACGATGCGGATCGCCGGCAGCGCGCGGTCGCCGATGATGCCGACCGTGTACTCGCCGCCGGACATGAAGCGTTCGGCGATCACCAGCTTGTCGTGCCTGGAGGCGACCTCGTAGGCGGCGCGCAGCCCGCCGGCGTCCTTGACCTTGGTCACGCCGATGCTGGAACCCTCGTTTGCCGGCTTGACGAACAGCGGCAGGCCCAGGCGCGCCTCGACGGCGGCGAAGTCGCTGTCCGCCGTCAACAGTTCGTATTCGGGAACGGGCAGGCCGGCCGCCTGCCACACCAGCTTCGAGCGCCACTTGTCCATCGCCAGCGCCGAGGCCAGCACGCCGCTGCCGGTGTACGGAATCTTCATCAGCTCGAGCGCGCCCTGCAGGGTGCCATCCTCGCCGCCGCGTCCATGCAGCGCGATGAAGACGCGATCGAACCCCTCGCTGCGCAAGTCCGTCAGCGGACGCTGCGACGGATCGAACCCGTGCGCATCCACGCCGGCGCGCTGCAAAGCGGCGAGCACCGCCGCGCCGCTCTTCAGCGACACAGGCCGCTCGGCGGAGTCGCCGCCGAACATCACCGCCGTTTTTCCCAAACCCTTCAAGCTCTTACTCCAACGATGCGCACCTCGCGCCGCAGCCGAATGCCGAACTTCTCGAAAACAGTCGACTGAACTCGGCCAATAAGCGTTTCTATCTCAGCGGCGGTCGCCATGCCGTCCGGATTAACGACAAAATTCGCGTGCTTTTCGGAGACGCGCGCGCCGCCTTCGCTGGCTCCTTTCAAGCCGGCCGCCTCGATCAGGCGCGCCGCGTAGTCGCCGGGCGGGTTGCGGAACACCGAACCGGCGTTGGGCAGGTGCAGCGGCTGGGTCGCCGCCCGCTTGTCGAGCATCTCGCGCATGCGTTCGCGGGCCGCTTCGGCGTCACCCTGCGGCAGGCGCAGCCAGGCGGCGGCGAACATCTCGTCGGTTTCCTTCTTGAGCCCGACGTGACGATAGCCGACCTCGAAGTCCTCGCGCGTGCGCTCGATGCGCTCGCCGAGGCGGTTGAGCATCAGCACCCGCTCGACCAGGTTCCACGTCTCGCCGCCGTGGCAGCCGGCGTTCATGGCCAGCGCGCCGCCGAAGGTACCCGGGATGCCGGCGAGGAATTCCCCGCCCACCAGGCCGGCGTTGAGCGCGAAGCGCGCCAGCTTGGGGCTGCCGACACCCGCCTCGCAGTAGATCGAGCCGTCGGGTTCGAGGCGCAGCGCATCGAGCGCGCCCTGGGTGAACACCATGGTGCCGTCGAAGCCGCCGTCGCGCACCAGCAGGTTGCTGCCGAGGCCGACGACCAGCAGCGGCTCGTCGAAGCGGGTGGCGGCGAAGAAGGCGGCGAGGTCCTCGAGGTCGGCCGGGAAGTAGGCGCGCGCAACCGCCCCGCCGGCGCGCCACGACACGTGGCTCGCCATCGGCTCGTGCTGTTTCAGTTGCCCGCGCAGCGCTTCAGCCATTGGCCAGTTTCCCGGGAACCCCGCCTATCGACCCGGCGCCCATGGTCATCACCACGTCGCCGTCCTTCGCCGCGGCCAGGATGGCCTGGGGCATGAAGGCGATGTCCTCGACGAAAATGGGTTCCACCTGTCCCTTTAGACGGATCGCGCGCGCAAGCGTGCGGCCGTCCGCCGCGACGATCGGCGCCTCGCCCGCCGCATAGACTTCGCCCAGCAGTAGGGCATCGACGCCCGAGAGCACCTTCACGAAGTCCTCGAAGCAGTCGCGCGTGCGCGTGAACCGGTGCGGCTGGAAGGCCAGCACGATGCGCCTGCCGGGGAAGGCGCCGCGCGCCGCGGCCAGCGTGGCGGCCATCTCGGCCGGGTGATGGCCGTAGTCGTCGATCAGCGTGAAATGGCCGCCCTCCGGCAGTGCCACTTCGCCGTAGCGCTGGAAGCGGCGGCCGACGCCCTTGAACTCGGCCAGCGCCTTGACGATCGCCGCGTCCGGCACGCCGACCTCCGTCGCCACGCCGATGGCCGCCAGCGCGTTGAGCACGTTGTGCATGCCGGGCAGGTTCAGGGTCACCGCCAGCCGCGAGGTGGTGCCGTTGCGCCGCACCACGTCGAAGCGCATCTGTCCGGCGTCGGCGACCACGTTCTCGGCGCGGATGTTGGCCTGCTCGTCCAGCCCGTAGGTGACGACCTGCTTGGCGACGCGCGGCAGGATGTCGCGCACATTGGGATCGTCCAGGCACAGCACGGCGACGCCGTAGAACGGCAGCCGGTGCAGGAAGTCGACGAAGGCCTGCTTGAGCTTGTTGAAGTCGTGCTCGTAGGTCTCCATGTGGTCGGCGTCGATGTTGGTGACCACCGAGATGACGGGAGACAGGAACAGGAACGAGGCGTCGGACTCGTCGGCCTCGGCCACCAGGAATTCGCCGCTGCCGAGGCGCGCGTTGGCGCCCGCGGAGTTGAGGCGGCCGCCGATGACGAAGGTCGGGTCGATCTTGCCTTCGGCGAGGCAGCTGGCCACCAGGCTGGTGGTGGTCGTCTTGCCGTGCGTGCCGGCGATGGCGATGCCCTGCTTGAGGCGCATCAGCTCCGCCAGCATCTGGGCGCGCGGCACCACCGGAACCCGGCGCTCGCGCGCGGCGATCACTTCCGGGTTGTCCTCGCGCACCGCGGTCGACACCACCACCGCATCCGCCTTCGAAACGTTCTCGGCCGCATGCCCGATGCAGACGCGGATGCCCTGGGCGGCCAGCCGTCGCGTGGTCGCGCTTTCGGCGAGATCCGACCCGCTGATCTCGAAGCCCTGGTTCGCCAGCACCTCGGCGATGCCGCTCATGCCGGAGCCGCCGACGCCGACGAAGTGGATTCTCTTGACCTTATGCTTCATCGTTCTCTCCCAAGCAGTCTTGCCGCCGGGCCGCCCCCAGGCAGGACGGCGCGTTCGCGGAACGAATCTCCGCTTCGGAATTCAATAGACGCGCCCCGTCACTTCGAGCGCAGCGAGCTTGCGGGCTCTTCCGCCCTGGGGCGAGGGTCGGGGGGCGGGGGGCCATCATTTCGCCAGCGCCATGCAGGAACGGGCGACGGCCGCGGTCGCCTCCGGCTTGGCCAGCGCCCGTGCCTTTTCCGCCATCTGCAGCAGCTGCTCGCGGCTCATGTCCGCCACCAG
>DASVZD010000113.1:0-3614 GCA_036391815.1 Rhodocyclaceae bacterium | reverse complement strand
TCGGCGAGTACCAGAGCTTCATCCGGGACCTCCCGGAGAACGAGATGAAACTGGGCGACATCCTGGTCAAGTGCGGCACCCTGACCGCGGCGGAACTGGAGCTTGCGCTGAACATCCAGGCGAGCAGGGCCCAGCCGATCGGGGAAGTCCTGGTCGAACAGCACATGGTGCAGTCCAACGTGGTCGAGGCCGCGCTGGAGAAACAGAAGCAGGTCAAGGAGCACAAGGTCGCCGAAGCAAACCTGATCCGCATCGATGCGGACAAGCTCGACCACCACATCAACCTGATCGGCGAACTCATCATCGCCTCGGCCAGCACGCAACTGATCGCCCAGCGCGCCAAGATTCCCGAACTGTTCGAGGCAGCCGAGCGTCTGGCCCGCCTGGTCGAGGAGGTGCGCGACTCGGCGCTGACGCTGCGCATGGTGCAGATCGGCGCCACCTTCAACAAGTTCCAGCGCGTGGTGCGCGACGTCTCCGCCGAGCTCAAGAAGGACATCCGCCTGGAGATCTCCGGCGCCGAGACCGAGCTGGACAAGACCGTGGTCGAGAAGATCGGCGACCCGCTCACCCACCTGGTGCGCAACTCGATGGACCACGGCATCGAAGCCGCCGAGGTGCGCGTCGCCTGCGGCAAGCCGGCCTACGGCACCATCCGCCTCAACGCCTACCACGACTCCGGCAGCATCGTCATCGAAGTCTCGGACGACGGCGGCGGCCTCAACAAGGAACGCATCCTCGCCAAGGCGATCGAGAAGGAGCTGGTCAAGCCCGACCAGCCGCTCTCCGATTCCGAAATCTACAACCTGATCTTCGAACCGGGCTTCTCCACGGCCGCGACGGTGAACAACCTTTCCGGCCGCGGCGTCGGCATGGACGTGGTGCGGCGGAACATCAACGCGCTGCGCGGCACCATTGAGATCGACAGCACGCCGGGCGCAGGCACCACCATGCGCGTGCGCCTGCCGCTGACCCTGGCCATCATCGACGGCTTCCTGGTCGGCGTCGGCGGCTCCAGCTTCGTGGTGCCGCTCGAAATGGTGGTCGAGTGCGTCGAGCTGTCCAACGAGGAAACCCGCGCGGCGCACGGCAGGGACCACCTGAACCTGCGCGGCGAAGTGCTGCCCTTCATCCGGCTGAAGGAGCTGTTCGACATTCCCGAACCGCCGGCGCCCGTCCTCGATCCGGAAAGCGAGGACGCCTTCCAGGGCGCCGGCCCCCTGTCCGGCGGTCCGCACACCGGCGTCGTCCTCACGCCCGAGGGCGCCGCCGCGCTGGCGGCCGACCCCGAGCTGGCCTTCATCCTGCACCCGCCCAAGCGCGAGAACGTCGTGGTGGTGCAGTACGCCGGCCACCGCGCCGGCCTGGTGGTGGAGAACCTGATGGGCGAGTTCCAGACGGTGATCCGGCCGCTCGGCCTGGTCTTCAACGGCCTGCAGGGAATCTCCGGCTTCACCATCCTCGGCAACGGCCGCGTCGCCCTGATCCTCGACGTGCCGGGCCTGGTCAAGCGGGTGTCCGCCAACGACCGCCGCCGCCACGCGCCGACCCTTTCAACCGTAGGCGAATGAATGCGCGGGATTCCGCTCCGCGCCCCCTCCATCAGCACGACCCTCTGAACAAGGAATACCGCTTATGAAGCTCACCGTCGCACAAAAGATGTCCATGCTCGCCGGCTCCGCCCTGGTCGGCATCGGGCTCCTTGCCGGTCTCGGCTACCAGCAGATGAACAAGGTCTACGACTCGGCCAACTTCTGCACCGTCAATGTCGTCCCCAGCCTGGTGGTGCTCGACCATTTGCGCGCCAACTTCAACCGGGTGCGCATCAACATGAACCGCCACATCCTGAATACCGACGAGAAGGCGATGGCGACGATCGAGGCGGATGTCAGCAAGACCCGCCAGACCGTCGCGGACGACATCAAGAAGTACCTGAGTCCGAACGGCTGCAAGGGACAGGCCTGCGTTGCCGACGACAAGGACAAGGCTTACATGGAGGAAGTCCAGAAGCTCTTTGCCGAATTCGACGGCAAGCTCGATCCGATCCTCGTCGAATCGCGCAAGGGCGACGCCGGCATGGTGAGAGCGCGCGACATGCTCGCCAAGGAAGGGCCGGCGTTCGAAAAGATCGCAGCGGTCATCGCCGATGCCATCGACCACAACGTCGACATCGGCGAGCGGGCGGCATCGGAAGCGGTCACCACCAAGAGCCAGGCCCTGACGCTCTCGATCGTCATTGCCGCGATCACGCTGATGGCCATCGGCGCCCTTGGCTTCGCCATCACCCGCGCCTTCCTCAAGCAGCTCGGCGGCGAACCCGACCATGCGGCCGACATCGCCAGCAAGATCGCCGCCGGCGATCTGTCGAGCCAGATCGAACTCAAGACCGGCGACACCACCAGCCTGATGGCCGCGATGAAGTCGATGCAGGACAACCTGGTGAAGATCGTCGGCGAGATCCGCGACATCGTGGCGGCCGCCAACCGCGGCGACTTCAGCAGCAAGATGGACCTGGCCGGCAAGGCCGGCTACACCAAGGAACTCTCGGAACTGCTCAACCAGCTCTCCGACACCGTCGACACCGCCTTCACGGACACCGTCCGCGTCGCCGAAGCGCTCGCCCACGGCGACCTTTCCCAGAAGGTCACGCGCGACTACCAGGGCGCCTTCAACCAGGTCAAGCAGGCCGTCAACACCACCGCCGATTCGCTCACCAAGATCGTCGGCGAGATCCGCGACATCGTCGCTGCCGCCAACCGCGGCGACTTCTCCACCAAGATGGACCTCGCCGGCAAGGCCGGCTACACCAAGGAGCTTTCCGACCTGCTCAACCAGCTCTCCGACACCATCGACACCGCCTTCAAGGACACCATCGACGTCGCCATGGCGCTCGAACGCGGCGACCTCACCCGCAAGGTGACCCGCGACTATCAGGGCGCCTTCGACCAGGTCAAGCAGAGCCTCAACAACACCGTCGCCAAGCTCGCCCAGACCATCGGCGACGTCAATGCCACCGCCGAAGCCCTCGGTTCCGCCACCCAGCAGGTGTCCTCCACCGCCCAGAGCCTCTCGCAGGCCTCTTCCGAGCAGGCCGCCAGCGTCGAGGAGACCACCGCCTCCGTCGAGGAGATGGCCACGTCCATCCAGCGCAACACCGAGAACGCCAAGGTCGCCGACACCATGTCCGCCGAGGGCTCGGCCAAGGCCGCCGAGGGCGGCGAAGCCGTCACCCAGACCGTCGGCGCCATGAAGGAGATCGCCAAGAAGATCGGCATCATCGACGACATCGCCTACCAGACCAACCTCTTGGCACTCAACGCCGCCATCGAAGCCGCCCGCGCCGGCGAGCACGGCAAGGGCTTCGCCGTCGTCGCCGCCGAAGTGCGCAAGCTCGCCGAGCGCTCGCAGGTCGCCGCCCAGGAAATCGGCCAGCTCGCCGGCAACTCGGTCGGCATGGCCGAGCGCGCCGGCAAGCTGCTCGACGAGATCGTCCCCGCCACCCGCAAGACCGCCGACCTCATCCAGGAGATCACTTCCGCTTCCGAGGAGCAGAGCGCCGGCGTCGGCCAGGTCAACACCGCCATGGGGCAGTTGAACCAGATCACCCAGCAGAA
>DASVZD010000112.1:0-11482 GCA_036391815.1 Rhodocyclaceae bacterium | reverse complement strand
TTCGATGCCGGCATGAACGGCAGCGCGGTGTTCGAGTTCTTCTCGCGCAAGCTGCCGGCGCAGCGCAACTTCCTCGTCGCGGCGGGACTCGAGCAGGTGCTCGACTTCCTCGAGGGGCTGCGCTTCGAACCGGACGAACTGGCATGGCTGGCTTCCAGCGGGCGCTTCAGCCCGGCGTTCGTCGACTCGCTGGCCGGATTGCGCTTCAGCGGCGAGGTGCACGCCATGGCCGAGGGCACGCCGTGCTTTCCCGACGAGCCGATCCTGCGCGTGTCGGCGCCCTTGCGCGAGGCCCAGCTGGTCGAGACGCGCGTGATCAACCTGCTGCAGTTCCAAACGCTGGTGGCGTCGAAGGCCGCGCGCGTACGGCTGGCGGCGCCCGGCAAGCTGCTGGTCGACTTCGGACTGCGGCGCGCGCACGGCGCGGAGGCCGGGCTGCTGTCGGCGCGCGCCAGCTACATCGCCGGCTTCGACGGCACGGCGACCGCACTGGCCGGCATGAAATGGGACATTCCGCTGTTCGGCACCATGGCGCACTCGTTCGTCCAGGCGCACGACGAGGAATCGACGGCGTTCGAGCATTTCGCGCGCTCGCATCCCCATGCGACCACGCTGCTGATCGACACCTACGACACCGAGGAGGCGGCGCGCAAGGTGGCGGTGCTGGCGCGGCGCCTGGCGGCCGATGGCATCGCGATCCAGGGCGTGCGCATCGACAGCGGCGACCTCGGCGCACATGCCGCGCGCGTGCGCGCGATTCTCGACGAAGGCGGCTTGCGCGACGTGAAGATCTTCGCCAGCAGCAACCTCGACGAACATGCGGTGGCCGCGCTGCTGGCGGCCGGTGCGCCGATCGACGGCTTCGGCGTCGGCACGCGCATGAACACCTCCGCCGACCATCCGTATCTCGACTGCGCGTACAAGCTCGAGGAATACGAGGGCCGCGCGCGGCGCAAGCGCTCCGAAGGCAAGGCCACCTGGCCCGGGCGCAAGCAGGTATTCCGGCGCGTCGACGCGGGCGGGCGTCTGTCCGGCGACCGGCTGACGACCGCGGACGACGACCAGCCGGGGCAGCCGCTGCTGGCGCCGGTGATGCGGGATGGCCGGCGCCTGGCGCCGTCGCCGCCGCTGCGAACGGTGCGCGACTACGCGGCGGACCAGCTCGCCCGGCTGCCGGAAGCGCTGCTGCGGCTCGACGAGGCGCCGCCCTACGCGGTCGACGTCGCGCCCGCCTTGATCGCACTGGCCAGAAGCGTGGATGCCGGCATCGGGCACACGGATTTGCAGCAACCCACGAGGAGAACCGCATGAGCGCACCATTGACCTCCGGCTTCAAGCCGATACGCCGCGACCAGCTGTACCAGGAACGCGAGCACGATGCCTACCGGCCGGCGAAGAAGCCGGTCGAGCCCTCGGTCTGCCCCGACTGCGGGGCGGTGTTTCGCGACGGACGCTGGCAATGGACCGCGCCGCCGCCCGGCGCGCACGAGGTCGTGTGCGCCGCCTGCCAGCGCATCCGCGACCATTTTCCGGCCGGCTTCGTGCAGCTGGATGGCGGCTTCGTCGGCGGGCATCGCGCCGAGCTGATGGCGCTGTTGCGGCACCACGAGGCGAAGGAGAAGGCGGAGCACCCGCTGGTGCGCATGATGGACGTCGAGGACCAGGATGGCGGCGTGCTGCTGACGACGACCGACATCCACCTGGCGCGGGACCTCGGAGAAGCGGTGCATCGCGCCTATCGCGGCGAGCTGGAGTTCCACTACAACGAGGGCGAGAAGCTGCTGCGCGTGCATTGGCGGCGCGACGCATGAACGCTGGCGGCCGCTGCGAGATCGTCGGCTGGGACCGCTTCTATGCGCTGGCGCGCAGGCTGGCGCGGCGGGTGCGCGAATCCGGCTACCGCCCCGACGCCATCGTGGCGATCGGCCGCGGCGGCTACGTGCCGGGCCGGGTGCTGTCCGATTTTCTCGGCCAGCCGCGCTTCGCCGGCCTGGGCGTCGAGCACTACCGGGATACGCGCAAGGAATCGCATGCGCGGATCGGCTATCCGCTGCCGCTCGACGTCGGCGGCCAGCGCGTGCTGCTGGTGGACGACGTCGACGACAGCGGCGACACCTTCGCCGCGGCGCTCGCGCATCTCGACGCGCAGCACGCGCCGGCGCAGGTCCGCACGGCGGTGCTGAGCCACAAGCGCAATTGCCCCTTCGTTCCCGACTACTGCGCCCGCATCGTCGGCGAATGGCGCTGGGTCACCTATCCGTGGGCCGTTGCGGAGGACGTCGGGGCGCTGGTCCGCGCCATGGAACCGGCGGCGCCCGACGAGGTGGCGCGCCGCCTGTCGGACGAGCACGGCATCCGCATGCGGCGCGACGTGCTGCTCGACGTGCTGGCGGCCGTCCGGGACTAATCGGCAGGGTGCACCAGCGGGACGAAGGCGACCATCAGGACGGGGCGGCGCTCGACGCTGCCGTCGGCGCGCTTTTCGTGGACCTCCAGCACCTGGACGCCGCCCGGCTCGCCCACGGGGATCACCAAACGCGCGCCGGGCTTGAGCTGGTCGAGCAGGCGCGGCGGAACGCGCTCGGCGGCGGCCGTCACCACGACGCCGTCGTAGGGAGCGTGCTCGGGCCAGCCGTCCCAGCCGTCCGCCTGGCGGATGGCGACGTTGGCGTAGCCGAGATCGCGCAGCCGGCGTTCGGCCGCCTGGGCCAGTTCGGGGACGACTTCGACGCTGAAGACGCGGGCGACCACTTGCGCCAGCACGGCGGCCTGGTAGCCCGAGCCGGTGCCGACCTCGAGGATGGTACTGTCAGGGCGCGGCGCGACGAGGTCGGTCATCAGCGCCACCATGTAGGGCTGCGAGATGGTCTGGCCGTGGCCGATCGGCACCGGGCCGTTGGCAAAGGCGCGGAAGCGGTACGGCTCGGGCACGAAGCGCTCGCGCGGCACTTTCGCGATCGCCGCCATGACGCGCGGATCGAGGGCGTCCTTGCCGATCTCGGCGCGCGTGTAGACGACCTCCTGCTCGATGTCGCGCAGCATCGACTTGCGCTCCTCGGCATTGCCGGTCGCCCACATCATGGATCAAGCTTAGTCCGCCGCGCGCCGGCGGACAATCGCGCGGCGCTTCAGTGCTGCTCGAGGCGCGGGGCGTTCTCTTCGGCCGGTTCGCCGGTCTCCTCGTCGATCCATTCGGACACCCCGAATTCCGACTCGGCTTCCGCCAGCGCCTCGGCAGGCGCGTCGGACGACCCACCGGTGCGCGCGTCGATGTCCTCGATCGCCTCGAGGAAGGTCGGGAAGGGGCCGTTCTCCCGCTCCTCGCCCTTTTCCTGCCAATAGAAGCCGTCGGGCCGTTCGATCACGGTTATGTTGTCGTAATCGGAGCGCGTCTCCGGAATGATCTGGCGCATGTTTCGCCTCCCTGGCATTCCTGCGCCGGCCGCCTTCGAGATCGATCCGCGCGTCTAATTGCGAGTCGGGAACTTGGCCGGAACACGATGACACAACACTTCGACATCGTTCTGCGCCGCCTCCCGCAGGCTGCATTCCTGCTCTCCCGAGCGCGCGCAGAGGTCGCATACCAGATGGTTCAGCACCCCGACGTCGCGATCGGGCGGGAAACGCCGTTGATCCAGCATATTCGATATCGCGAGGACCGCAAAGGCCTGCTTGCGTTCGAGTTCGGACAGGCCTCCGTGCGAGGACCATTTCCTGGCCCGTTCCGCCAGCCGCCGGAAGCGGCTCGGCGACTCCTTCCCATGCGCGCAGGCTTTCATGATTTTCCTTGCTTGGGGGACTGGTTGAAACTGCGCCATGTCAGGGCGGCGGCGCTGGCGGCGGTGTTGCCCGCGCTGTCGGAGGCAAGCACGCCGGCGGCGGCGGAACCGCCGGCAAGCATCGAGCGCGCGGCCGGATGTTCCGTGTATTGGCGAAGCTTCTGCAGCCATTGCTCGCGGTTCATCGTTCTCTCCATTGGATTTGTTGGGGGTATGACGGAGAAGTATGGACATGGGGCGCGAATGTCGCCATCGGCGAAAGGCCTTTTGAACGAGGGGATGAAGCGGAATTTCCTGTACGCCGACGCCTACACCGATGGTGATATGGAGACGTCCGCTCAGTGCGAGCCGCCGCGCGGCCTGGGCGCCAGCTCCTCGCGCACCGCGCGGTAGAAGCGGTCGTAGAAGGCCTGGTCCTCGATCGTCTGCCCGCGGAACTTGACCTGCTGGTCGCCTTCGGTGCGCGTGCCGATGGAGATCGGCGACACCAGCGGCAGGCCGATCAGCGTGCTGTCGCGCAGCGCCTTGACGCCGAAGCGCTCCTCGGTGGCGGTGACGAACAGCGTCGAGCCCGCGCTTCGCGCGACGCAGCTCGCATAGACCCGGAAGTGGGCGTAGCCTTCCTCCTTGCCGTCGTCGTTCGCTTCCGCCTTGAGGTGGGATTCCCGCGCGCCGACCAGGTCCTCGGTGCCGCGGCGCTGCACCACGTAGCCGTCGCCCAGCAGCACCAGGCGCACGGCGTCGCAGACGCGCGTCGCCTCGTCCGCGAAATCGCGGCGGTGCCTGGGTTCGGGGGGCGACGGTTCCTCGCGGGCCACGGGGATCGAGCCGCCGCAGGTGGCAAGCAGGCCCGCGAGAACGATCCACGTCCAGCGTTTGCCTGTCATGCCGCCTCCCCGGGAATGGCCGCGTCGCCGTTGCGCTCATCCCATGCTAGACGATGCCCGCCGACATTGAAGGCGGCGCGTTCTATACCGGAACCATGCCGGTCCACAACGCAGACGTCGCGGCGGCGTTTTCGGAAATCGCCGACCTGCTCGAGATCGAGAACGCGAACCCGTTCCGTGTCCGCGCCTATCGGAATGCCGCGCGGGTGCTGGCCGACTCGGGTGCGGACGTCTGCGCGATGGCGGCCGCCGGCGAGGACCTGAAGGTGCTGCCGGGCATCGGCACCGACCTGGCGGCGAAGATCCGCGAGATTGCGGAAACCGGCAAGTGCGCGTTCCTGGACCGGCTGCGCGGGGAAGTGCCGCCGGCCGTGTCTGAGCTGCTGCACATCCCCGGCCTGGGGCCGGCCCGCGTGCGCGTGCTGTGGCACGTGCTCGGCGTGGAGACGCTCGACCAGCTGCGCCAGGCGGCGCTCGAAGGGCGCGTGCGCCAAGTGCCGGGCTTCGGCGAGAAGACCGAGCAGAAGATCCTGACTGCGGTGGAGGCGCACCTTTCCAAGGCGAAGCGCTTCAAGCTGGCGGTCGCGCTGCAGTACGTGGATGCGCTGCTCGGGCATCTCCGCGCCGTGCCGGGCGTCGATCGGGCAGCGGTCGCGGGCAGCTTCCGCCGCGGCCGCGACACCGTCGGGGACGTCGACGTGCTCGTCACCGCGGCGGCCGGCAGCCCGGTGATGGCGGCCTTCATGGGTTACGACGAGGTTGCCGAGGTGCTGGCGAACGGTCCGACGCGCGCCAGTGCCCGCTTGCTGTGCGGGCTGCAGGTGGATCTGCGGCTGGTGGCGCCGGAGAGCTACGGCGCGGCGCTCTACTACTTCACCGGGTCGAAGGCGCACAACATCGCGGTGCGGCGCCTGGCGCAGGACCGCGGGCTGAAGATCAACGAGTACGGCGTGTTCCGCGGCGAGGTGCGGATCGCGGGAGACACCGAGGCCTCGGTGTTCGCGGCGGTCGGGCTGCCGTGGATACCGCCCGAGCTGCGCGAGGATCGCGGCGAAATCGAGGCTGCGCTGGAAGGGCGCTTGCCGAAGCTGGTCGAGCTCGACGACCTGCGCGGCGATCTGCACTGCCACACCGACGCCACGGACGGCCGCGACAGCCTGGAGGACATGGCGCGCGCCGCGGCCGCCGCGGGACTCTCCTATCTCGCCGTCACCGATCATTCGCAGCGCCTGGCGGTGGTGCGCGGCCTCGATGCGGAACGGCTGGCCCGGCAAGGCGAAGAGATCGATCGCCTCAACGCCGCGCTCAAGGGCATCCGCCTGCTCAAGGGCATCGAGGTCGACATCCTGGAGGACGGCAGCCTCGATCTGCCGGACGCGGTCCTGGCGCGGCTGGATGTCGTCATCGGGGCCGTCCATTCGCATTTCGACCTGCCGCCGGCGAGGCAGACCGCGCGCATCCTGAAGGCCATGGACCACCCGCATTTCACCATGCTGGCGCACCCGAGCGGACGCCTGATCGACGAGCGTGCCGCCTACGAGGCCGACATGGCGCGCATCGTCCGCCACGCCCGCGAGCGCGGCTGCTGGCTCGAACTCGACTCGCAGCCGGACCGCCTCGATCTCGACGACCACTGGTGCAAGGCGGCGAAGGAGGAGGGCGTCCCCGTATCGATCGACTCCGACGCGCACGGCGTGCGCGACTTCGCCAACCTGCGCTTCGGCATCGGGCAGGCGCGCCGCGGCTGGCTCGAGGCGCAGGACGTGGTCAACACGCGGCCGCTGGCGCAACTGCGCCGGCTGCTCAAGCGCTGACGCAGCGGCCCGGCCAGGAATGGCGGGACGACGGAACTCGGCAGCCCGCCGTCCGTCCATTGGTTCACCGCTCCACCGCCCTGCCGGCAGAAAGGGCATGAACAGCCTCTCCGCCACCCTGCGAAAGTTCCTCGCCCCAGAGTTCGTTTTCGGCGCCGGCAGCCGTAAGCTGGTGGGCCGCTACGCGATCAATCTCGGCGCCCATCGGGTCCTGGTGGTTTCCGACCCCGGCGTTATCGCGGCCGGATGGACGGGGGAAGTCGCCGACTTGCTGGCCGAGCATGGCCTGGACGCCAAGGTGTTCTCGGCAATCACGCCGAACCCGAAGGCGGAAGAGGTGATGGCCGGCGCCGCCCAATACGAGGCTGATGGGTGCGATGTCCTCGTCTGCGTCGGGGGCGGCAGCGTCATCGACTGTGCGAAGGGCATCGGCATCGTGGCTGCCAACCGGCGCCACATCCTCGAGTTCGAGGGCATCGACAAGGTGGCGCTGCCGTCGCCGCCATTGATCTGCATCCCGACCACGGCGGGGACATCGGCCGACGTGTCGCAGTTCGCGATCATCACCGACCTGGCCGAACGCGTGAAGATATCGATCATCAGCAAGATGGTCGTTCCCGACGTCTCGCTGATCGATCCCGAAACCTGCCTCACGATGGATGCCTACCTCACGGCCTGCTCGGGGCTCGATGCGATGGTGCATGGCATCGAGGCCTTCGTCTCGCTGGCCAGCGGGCCCGTATCCGACCTGCACGCCCTCGAGGGCATTCGGCTGATCCACCGCAACCTGCTCAGGGTGCTGGCAACCCCGGATGACCTCGATGCGCGCTCCAGCCTGATGCTCGGCAGCCTGCATACGGGGCTGGCGTTCTCGAATGCGAGCCTCGGCGCGGTGCACGCCATGGCGCATAGCATCGGCGGCTTCGTCGACGCCGCCCACGGCGAATGCAACGCCATCCTGCTCGACCACGTGATCGACTTCAACTATCGGGATGCCGAAGAGCGCTTCCTGCGCATCGGCGAGGCGATGGACATGGATCTGCGCGGACTGAGCGCCGATGGACGCCGACGGGCGTTGCTGGAGGAAGTGCGCGGCCTCAAGTTCGCGGCCGGCGTACGGCGCACGCTGTCCGATCGCAACGTCGGACGCTCGGATGTCGGCGATCTCGCGCGCAAGGCGCTCGCCGATCCTTGCATCGTCACCAATCCGCGCCGGCCGGTGGCGCGCGACATCGAGGCGATCTATGAGGAAGCGCTCTGAACCGGATGACTGGGACGCCCTGCGCGACCGGGTGATCGGTCTCGGCGAGCATTCGCACCGCAAGAGCCACTACTCGCAGTCCCGGGCGCGGCTGCACGACAACGAGCGCTTCCGCAGGCTGCTCGATGCCAGCGACGAACTGATCCTCGTGGCGGCGCCCGATACCGGCAGGATCGTCGACGCCAACGAGGGCGCCTGCCGTCGCCTCGGAGTCGCCAGGAAGGAGTTGCTGGGGCGGTCGTTGAACGAGTTCTGCGACTGCGCGAATGGCGTGCTTCCCGAGCTTCCGCCTGCAGACGGCGCCGCCGCGGTACGCCAGTCGTTCCGGATGAAGGGAGCCGACGGCACGCGGTTCGTGGCTGCCGGCTCGGCCGCACTGGAAAGCGTCGACGGCTCGCCCTTCATCAGCCTGGTGCTGCTCGACATTACGGAACAGCAGCGCGCCCAGGCGGTGCTGCGCGAGGAGCGCGACCGCAGCCGCCTCTATCTCGATACGGTGCCGGCCATCGTCGTGGCGCTGGACAGGCAAGGCCGCATCACGCTGGTGAATTCCTTCGGCTGCCGGCTGCTCGGCTGGGAGGCGGACCGGCTGGTGGGACGCGACTGGTTCGAGGCGTGCGTGCCGGCCGGCGACCACGACGTGGTGAAGCCGTATTTCGAGCGGCTGATGAGAGGCGAGGTTGGCGGCCACGAGTACTTCGAGAACCGGCTGCTCACGGCATCGGGCCGGCATGTGCTGGTCGCCTGGCGCAACGCGCTGCTGCACGGCGGGACGGAAGAGGTGGTCGGCATCCTCTCTGCCGGGGTCGACATCACGGAGCGGCGCGCAGCCGAAGAGGCAGCCCACAGTCTCGCCTTCTTCGATCCGCTCACCGGCCTGCCCAACCGTCGCCTGCTGCTCGATCGCCTGCAGCATGCTGCGGCGTCGGGCGTGCGCAGCGGAAGCCACCATGCGCTGCTATTCCTCGATCTCGATCACTTCAAGGTGCTCAACGACACCCGCGGACACGATCAGGGGGACCGCCTTCTGGTGGAGACGGCGAAGCGGCTGAAGGAGGCGGTGCGGATCGGAGACACGGTATCGCGGCTCGGCGGCGACGAGTTCGTCGTGCTGCTCGAGCAATTGAGTCCCACGCTGGAGGAGGCGGCGGCCGAGGCGACGGTCGCGGCCCAGAAGATCCTGGCGGGACTGAGCGCGCCCTACCTGCTCGCCGAAGGAAGCTATGTCGGTACGACGAGCATCGGCATCACGCTGTTCGGCGGCGGCGACGTCGACTCGATCGACGAACTGCTGAAGCGCGCCGATCTGGCGATGTACCAAGCCAAGGCATCCGGCCGAAACGCCCTCCGTTTCTTCGATCCCGCCATGCAGGCCGCGCTCTCTGCGCGGGCGGGACTGGAAGACGACCTGCGGCGCGCCATCGCGCTGAACCAGTTCGTGCTCCATTACCAGCCGCAGATCGACTCCAGCGGGACCTGCGTCGGCGTCGAAGCGCTCATCCGCTGGGCCCGGCCGGGCCGCGGCCTGGTGGCGCCCGGCGCTTTCATCTACCTGGCAGAGGAGAACGGGCTGATCCATCCGATCGGACGCTGGGTCATCGATGAAGCCTGCCGGCAGATCGCTGCCTGGCAGGACGACGAGCAGATGGCGCCGCTCACCGTGGCGGTGAACGTGAGCCCGCGCCAGTTCAAGCGGCCGGACTTCGTCAAGGAGATATGCGGGGCGATCGAGGTCCACGGCATCCGCGCAACCGGACTCAAGCTCGAAGTGACCGAGGGCGTGCTGGTCGAGGATGTCGACGACGTCATCGCCAAGATGTCGGCGCTGCGCGATCGCGGCGTGCGCTTCTCGCTCGACGACTTCGGCACCGGATACTCGTCACTCGCTTACGTCAAGCGCCTGCCGCTCGATCAACTCAAGATCGATCAGTCCTTCGTCCGCGACGTCATGATCGACCCCAACGATGCGATCATCTGCCGCGCGGTGATCGGCCTCGGCCGCAGCCTGGGCCTCGGGACCATTGCCGAGGGCGTCGAGACGGCCCGCCAGCGCGAATTCCTGCTGGCTGAAGGCTGCGGGTGCGTGCAAGGAAACCTTTATGCGCGCCCGATGCCCGGCGAAGAGATGCGCGCATGGATGCGGCGGCGGAGCGCCTCGAATACGGAGGAGGCTTGAGGTGGCGGAGAGGGCGGGATTCGAACCCGCGTTGGGGTATTACCCCAAACACGCTTTCCAGGCGTGCGACTTAAACCACTCATCCACCTCTCCGCGGCTGCTCTAGGGGTTTGAGCGAGGCGCGGATTCTACCAGAAGGGCCGCTATTGTTCCACGTGCCGCAGCGACAGGTCGACGGCGCGCACGTCCTTGGTCAGGCTGCCTACGGAGATGCGGTCGATGCCGGTCTCGGCGACGGCTCTCACGGTGTCGAGGCTGACGCCGCCGGAGGCTTCGAGCTGGGCGCGGCCGGCGGTGAGGCCGACCGCCTGGTGCATCTGCGTGAGGTCCATGTTGTCGAGCAGGATCATGGTGGCGCCGGCATCGAGCGCCTCGGCCAACTGCTCGAGGTTCTCCACCTCGATCTCGACGAAGGTGCCGGGGTTGGCCAGCGCGCCGGCGCGCTTGAGCGCTGCGGTGACTCCGCCGGCGGCGAGGATGTGGTTCTCCTTGATCAGGATGCCGTCGTAGAGCCCGAGGCGATGGTTGACGCCGCCGCCGCAGCGGACCGCGTACTTCTGCGCCAGGCGCAGGCCGGGCAGCGTCTTGCGGGTGTCGACGATCTTCGCGCGCGTGCCGGCGACGGCCGCCACGTATTGCGCGGTGACGGTCGCCGTGCCGGAGAGGAGCTGGAGGAAATTGAGGGCGGCGCGCTCGGCGGTGAGCAGGGCGCGGGTGTCGGCCTGGATTTCGCACACCGTCTGTCCGGCCGTGATGGTCTCGCCGTCGCGGGCGGACCACGCGATGCGGGCCTGCGGGTCGAGGTGGCGGAAGCAGGCGTCGAACCAGGCGCTACCGGCGAGGACGGCGTCCTGGCGCGTGACGACGATGCCGAAGGCGAGATGGTTGGCCGGCGTCAGCTGCGCGGTCAGGTCTCCGCTGCCGACGTCCTCGGCCAGTGCGGCGAGCACGTTGCGTTCGACTTCGGCGGCGAGTTGCAGCGGAAATTCCATCGAGGCGTTCCTCCCTTCGCGGGCGATTCTATCAGCGGCGCCGGCGCTCCATCGCCGCCATGGCGATGCTGCTGGCGGCGATGACCGTCATGCCGGCTATGGAGACATGGTCGGGAACGTGGTCGTAGAACGCGATGCCGAACAGCGTCGCCCAGACCAGCTGCACGTAGTTGAAGGGCGCCAGCGTCGATGCGCCGGTGTGGCGGAAGGCGCGGATCAGCAGGAAGTGTCCGATGCCGCCGTAAACGCCGAGGCTCGCGATCATCAGTGCCTGGGTGAATGTCGGCAGGGTGCCCGACCAGAACAGCGGCAAGCCCAGGGTCATGACGGCGGCGCCGACCAGCGCCGTGTAGAACAGCATGGCCCAGTTGTTCTCGCTCGGCGCCAGCATGCGTGTCTGCACCTGGTAGATGGCATTGCAGGCCGCCGCCGCGAGCGCCCAGGCGATGCCCGACGGCGTCATGGCGCCGCCGGGCCGGCCCACCAGCAGCACGCCGCAGAAGCCGGCGACGACCGCCGCCCAGCGCCATGCGTCGATGCGCTCGCCGAGCAGCGGGCCGGCCAGCAGCGCGA
>DASVZD010000111.1:0-13310 GCA_036391815.1 Rhodocyclaceae bacterium | reverse complement strand
AGAGCGCGGAAATCACGCCGGCCTTGCGCGGCCCGGCCCGCTCGACCCAGCCGCCCCAGACGGCGGCCGAGGAGCCGAGGAACACGAAGAACAGCGTGTACATCCAGCCGAGCATCGAGATCTTCCAGTCGCAGCCGGTGGCGAAAACTTCCGCGAGGAAGTCCATGTCCTTGGGGCAGGCGACCGACTGCGAAACGCCGACGGCGCGCGACAGCGGCAGCCAGAACACCGAGAAGCCGTAGGCCATGCCGATGCAAAGGTGGATGGCGAGCGCAGCGGGCGGCACCAGCCAGCGGTTGAAGCCGGGAAGGGCGACGGTGCGCTCCCGGGCGAGCAGGCCGGGGCGGGAGGCTTGGGTATGGGCGGGCGTTGCGGCGGTCATGTTCGTCCCTGTCGAATCCCCGACGGACGGCCGCCGGGCGATATGGAAGGGCGCGAGTATACGAAAGAACCCCGCCGCCGGCAGGGTTAAGCCGCTATTGGACGATCCAGCTGGTGAAGAAGACGCCGCGCACGTAGCCGTCGCCGATCACGTGGTTGGCGATGTCGAGGGCGACCTGAGCGAACTTGGCGATGAAGTCCGGCGTCTGGACGGTGGCCGGCGCCTGCCCCATCATCTGCTTGATGAGTTCGTGGCGGACGATCGGCACATACGCCTGG
Source organism: Rhodocyclaceae bacterium (assembly GCA_036391815.1). Lineage (GTDB taxonomy): Bacteria > Pseudomonadota > Gammaproteobacteria > Burkholderiales > Rhodocyclaceae > Nitricoxidireducens. The sequence continues at coordinate 12,650 of DASVZD010000111.1, read as the reverse complement.
ACGTAGGCCTGGTCTTCGGGATGGGCGAGCTTCAGCTCCGGCGTGAAGCTCACGTAGGAATCGTCCTTGAGGTTGACGACGAAGGGCTCGAATTGAACGTACTGCGACACCGCCTTGCCGTCGCCGGCGGCGTGCGCCAGCGGCGAGCAAAGGATCAACAGCGCCACGAACAGCTTCCTCATGCCGGTCTCCGTGATTGGCGCAGGAACGGTGGGCAGGAGGAAGGCCGCGCAGCGGCCTTCCCGTCCTGGCGGTTCCGTGCAATGGGGGCGCGCGGACGGGGCCCCCAGGCTGCAAGAGCCCAGCCCTTGCGGCGGACCATTGTCCGGCGCGCCTGGCGGGGCGCAATGATGCATTTGCACTACTCTAATATGCCATCCGCCTTGGGCGCCATCGGCGAAACCTGATGGCGGCCCCCCCGGTATAATCCGCGCCTCCCCAGCCCAACCCTTCCCCCATGAACGTGCTTTTCGAGGAAGACGGCGCCTTCCGCGCCGGAACCGTCCTCGCCGACAACAATGCTTCGCTGCAGGTCGAGCTGCCTTCGGGCAAGCGGTCGAAGGTGAAGGCCGCCAACGTGCTGCTGCGCTTCGAGGCGCCCGCGCCATCCGAACTGCTCGAGCAGGCGGAAGCGGCCGCCGCCGACATCGACGTCGATTTCCTGTGGGAAGCGTGCGGCGACGCCGAATTCGGCTTCGAGGAACTGGCCGCCGACTACGCCGGCCACAAGCCCGGGCCGGCCGAGGCCGCCGCCGTCCTGCTGCGCCTGCATTCGGCGCCGATCTACTTCCACCGCAAGGGCAAGGGACGCTTCCGCAAGGCGCCGCCCGACATCCTGAAGGCGGCGCTGGCCGGCCTCGAGAAGAAGCGCCAGCAGGCGCTGGCCGCGGAGCGCATGGTGCGGGAACTGAAGGCCGGCGCGCTGCCGCCGGAGTTCCCGCCGCTGCTGCGTGAACTGCTCTACAAGCCGGACCGCAACAAGATCGAGACCAAGGCGCTGGAGGCGGCATGCGCCGAGACCGGGCTAACGGCGCCGCGACTTCTCGCGAAATGCGGCGCCATCGCCGATACCCACGAATATCACCTCGGACGCTTCCTGTTCGAGTACTTTCCCCGCGGCACCGACTTCCCGCCGTGTACGCCGCCCGCCGATGCCGGCGCGCTTCCGCTCGCGGACGTGCAGGCCTTTTCCATCGACGACGCGCATACGACCGAGATCGACGACGCCTTCTCGGTCGCCTTCGCCGCCGACGGCGGCCTGCGGGTCGGCATCCACATCGCGGCGCCGGGACTCGGCATGGCGCCGGACTCGGACCTCGGCCGCATCGCACGCGAGCGGCTGTCCACCGTGTACATGCCGGGACGCAAGATCACCATGCTGCCCGAGGACATCGTCGAGCGCTTCACGCTGGCCGAAGGGCGCACGGTTCCCGCCGTGTCGCTCTATCTCGACGTGGCGGCGGACCTGCGCATCACCGGCCGCGAGACCAGGCTCGAGTGCGTGCCGGTCGCCGCCAACCTGCGCCACCACGACGTCGAGCCGCTCTTCAACGAGGCGACGCTGGCCGAAGGGCTGCCGGACTTCCCCTTCCGCGACGAGCTCAAGCGGCTGTGGGAACTGGCGACCGTGCTCGAGGCCGGCCGCGGCGCCGCCGGCCAGCAGAACCGCAAGGACTACAACTTCCACGTCGATTGGGAGGCCGAGACGCCGCAGGGGCGCGGCCGCATCGCCATCGACGAGCGCTCGCGCGGCAGTCCGCTCGATACGCTGGTGGCGGAACTCATGATCGTCGCCAACTCGACCTGGGGCGCGATGCTGCGCGACGCCAAGGTCGCCGGCCTCTATCGGGTCCAGACGGCGGGCAAGGTGCGCATGAGCACCGTCGCCGCGGCACACGAGGGCCTCGGCGTCGACTGCTACGCCTGGTCGTCGTCGCCGCTGCGGCGCTACTGCGACCTGGTCAACCAGTGGCAGCTGATCGCCTGCCTGCGCAATGATCCGCCGCCGTTCACCGCGAAGTCGGCCGAGTTCCTCGGCGCGCTGCGCGATTTCGAGCTGACCTACGCTGCCTACGCCGAATTCCAGCGCGGCATGGAGCGCTACTGGTGCCTGCGCTGGCTGGCCCAGGAGCAGGAAACGTCGCCTGGCGCGGCAGTGCTGAAGGAGAGCCTGGTGCGCCTCGAACGCATCCCGCTGGTGCTGCGGGTTCCCTCGCTGCCGGCGCTCGACCGCGGCGCGCGCGTCAAGCTGGCGGTCGAGCACATCGACCTGCTGGAGGCCGAAGCGCGCGCGCGATACGTCGAATTGCTGGGGACCGAGGGGTCTGATGCGGCTTTGGGGGACGAGGAGGGCGCGGAGTAGAATTCCGCGCCATGCCACGACCGTTCAATTGGCCGGCGCCGCTGGCCGAGATGACCCCGCCCCAGCGCAACCTGACGCTGGCGCTCGGCGTCTCGCTGCTGCTGCACGCGGTCGTCCTCTCCGTCCACTTCAAGCTGCCGCAGGCGCTCGGCAAGGCCACCGAGCAGGCGCTCGACGTCATCCTCGTCAACGCCAAAAGCGCTGCGCGGCCGCGCGACGCGCAGGCGAAGGCGCAGGCCAACCTCGATGGCGGCGGCAACATCGAGGAGAACCGCCGCGCCGCCACGCCGCTGCCCGCCTCGAAGAATTCCCGGGAAGGCGACGCGGTGACCGAGGCGCGCCAGCGGGTCTCCGCGCTCGAAGCCGAGCAGCGCCGCATGATGACCCAGCTCAAGAGCAGCAGGGCAATCGCCTCCTCTCCGGACCGGCGCGATCCGACCCAGCCGTCCAAGACGCCCGCGGTTTCCGGCATGGACCTGGCGAGCAGCGCGCTGAACATGGTGCGACTGGAAGGCGAGATCGCGCGCAACGTCGAGGAGTACAACAAGCGGCCGCGCACCGCCCATCTCGGCGCCCGCACCTCCGAGTACCGCTTCGCGCAGTACATCGAGGACTGGCGCCAGAAGGTCGAGCGCATCGGCAACCTCAATTACCCCGAGGCCGCGCGCGGCAAGCTCTACGGCAGCCTGATCCTGTCGGTGACGATCAAGGCCGACGGCAGCGTCAAGGACATCCTGGTCGACCGGCCGTCGGGCTTCCGGGTGCTCGACGACGCCGCCCGCAACATCGTCAGGATGGCGGGCGGCATTCCCTTCCCGCCGAACATCGCGCGCGACACCGACGAGATCGAGATCACCCGCACGTGGACCTTCACCAGCGCTGACCGCTTGAGCGCCAACTAGAGTCGGAGACTCCCATGACCGACCGTTATGCCGTCTTCGGCAACCCCATCGCCCACAGCCAGTCGCCGCGCATCCATGCGCTGTTCGCGCGCCAGACCGGGCAGGACATCGACTACGAAGCGCTGCTGGCGCCGCTCGACGGCTTTGCCGATGCGGTGAAGGCCTTCGCCGCCGCCGGCGGTCGCGGCGCCAACGTGACCGTGCCATTCAAGGAAGAGGCGTTCCGGCTCTCGACCCGGTTGACCGAGCGCGCCGCCGCGGCCGGCGCCGTGAACACGCTGTCCTTCTCGGGCGGCGGAATCGTCGGCGACAACACCGATGGTGCCGGCCTGGTGCGCGACCTGAAGGCGAACCTCGGCTGCGACATCGCGGGCCGCCGCGTACTGCTGCTCGGGGCCGGCGGTGCCGCGCGCGGCGTCGTGCTGCCGCTGCTGCAGGAAGGCCCGGCGGAGTTGTTCATCGCCAACCGCACGGCGGAGAAGGCGGCGCGGCTGGCCCTCGAATTCGCGCCGCGCGCCCCCGCGGGAATCGCGCCCGAGGGCGGGGGCTTCGCGGAGCTTGCCGGCCGGCAGTTCGACCTGGTGATCAACGCCACTTCCTCCGGCCTGCAATCCGCGTCCCTGCCGCTGGCAGCGTCGCTGTTCGCCCGCCGCAGCCAGGCCTACGAAATGGTCTATGGCCGCGAGACCGCGTTCATGAACCAGGCCCTCGACGCCGGCGCCCGCGTCGCCGACGGGTTGGGCATGCTGGTCGAGCAGGCCGCGGAAGCCTTCGCGCTCTGGCGCGGCGTGCGCCCGCAGACGGCTCCAATACTGTTCGAAATGCGCCACGGCTGATGGGCAAGACGCTGGCGCACCGGCTGAAGCTCGGCCTGCTCGCCTTCCTGCTGCTGGTACTGGCGTGGCAGGGCTGGTACGTCGGCTGGGTGCTGTGGTGGAAGCATTTCAACCCGGGCTCGACGCACTTCATGGCGCTGCGCCTGGAGGAACTGCGCGCCAAGAATCCCCAGGCTGAGCTCAAGCACGTCTGGGTGCCCTACGACAAGCTCTCCGTCCATCTGAAGCGCGCCGTCATCGCCGCCGAGGACGACAAGTTCGTCGACCACGAGGGCTTCGACTGGGAGGGCATGCAGAAGGCGATCGAGAAGAACCAGAAGAAGGGCAAGGTGGTGGCGGGCGGCTCCACGATTTCCCAGCAGCTGGCGAAGAACCTGTTCCTCTCGGCCTCCAAGACGCCGTGGCGCAAGGTCCAGGAGGCGATCATCACCGTCTGGCTCGAGACCTTCTGGGACAAGCGCCGCATCCTCGAGGTGTACCTGAACAGCGTCGAGTGGGGCGAGGGCGTGTTCGGCGCCGAGGCGGCGGCGCGTCGCTACTACGGCATCCCGGCCTCTTCGCTGGGCGCCGAGCAGGCGGCGCGGCTGGCGGTCATGCTGCCGGCGCCGCGCCGCTACGAAAAGAATCCGTATTCCGCGTTCATGAACGAAAGGACCGGAATAATCCTCGCGCGCATGCAGTATTCCGAGGTTCCCTAGGCGGCGCGTCGACTAGAATTGCGGTGTTTCCCAGCGCCCGAGGCATCGTGAGCGAGCCCACCCCCGAATTCGACCGGCTGACGCAGCACCTCAATGAGGTGCAGAGCCTGCTGTCGCGCCATCGGCTGGTGGAAAGCCTGGTGAACCGCCAGGAAATGCCCAAGCACCAGATGGTCGAGAACCTGGTGCACAAACAGAACCTCACCGAACTGCGCACGCTGCTCGCCAGCCTCGATCCTGTCGACGTGGCGCGCATCCTGGAGGCCCTGGCGCCGGACGATCGCCTGCTGGCCTGGGAGCAGGTCCGCGAGGACCGGCTGGATGCCATCCTGCTGCTGGTGCTCGACGACGTGCGCGAGGAGCTGGTCAACGCCGGCCGCCACCAGAGCGACAAGATCGCGCTGAACGCCTTCGAGCTGCACAACGGCCGGCTGCGCCAGATGCAGGTCTCCAGCCGCGCCGATCTCGCCAACATCAAGCCGATCTGGGTCGACCTGGTGGCGCCCTCGGCCGAGATGCGCTTCTGGGTCGGTGCCCACTTCGGCCTGGAACTGCCGGACCCCGACAGCCTGACGGACCTCGAGGCCAGCGCGCGCTTCTACGTCGAGGAGAACGGCGAGATCCACCTGCATTCGGACTTCCTGCTCGACACCAAGGAGAAGGCGCGCAACGTGGCGGTGGCCTTCATCCTGCACAAGGACATCCTGTTCTCGGTGCGCCAGGAGGAGCTGCCGGTATTCCGCCTGCAGCGGCTGCGCGCCCGCACCCAGCCGGGTTACGTGACCGAGGGCAAGGACGTGCTGCTGGACCTGTACGCCGCCGACGTCGAGTATTCGGCCGACGCGCTCGAGGATGTCTACGCGGACCTGGAGACCGTCGGCAAGAAGGTGCTGAACCCGCGCATCACCGACGAGGAAGCGGCGCTGATCCTGTCCGAGATCGCGCGCGGCGAAGACTTGAACGGGCGCATCCGCCGCAACGTGCTCGACACGCGCCGCGCGCTGTCGTTCCTGATGCGCGGCAAGTTCCTCTCCAGCGACCAGCAGGACGATTCGCGCCAGATCCTGCGCGACATCGAGTCGCTCGACGGCCACACCGGCTTCCTGTTCGGCAAGATCAACTTCCTGATGGACGCCACCGTCGGCTTCATCAACATCAACCAGAACCAGCGCGTGTCGAAGCTGACCGCGATCAGCATCGTGTTCATGCCGATCAACATCCTGGCCGGCATCGGCGGCATGTCGGAATTCTCGATGATGACCAAGGACTTCGACATTCCCTGGCCGGCCGCCTATGCGGGCTTCATCCTCGGGTCGGCGCTGGTCGGCTGGGGCACCTACCACCTGCTCAAGCACTACGAAGCGCGCCAGGCGAGGCGCGCGCTCGAGGCCAAGCCGAAGGCCGCCTAGTCGGCGAGGAACTTGAGGCCGAGGATGCCGGCCACGATGAGCCCGATGCTGGCGAGGCGCAGGGCTTCGGCCGATTCACCGAACAGCAGGATGCCGAGAATCGCCGTACCGATGGCGCCGACGCCGGTCCATACCGCGTAGGCGGTGCCGACCGGCAGCGCTTTCAGCGACCAGCCGAGCAGCACGACGGAGAGCACCATCAGCGCGATGGTGAAGATGCTCGGCAGCAGCCGCGTGTAGCCCTCCGAGTACTTGAGCCCGATCGCCCAGCCGACTTCGCAGAGGCCGGCGATGAACAGGACGACCCAGGCCGCGCCGGCCGACAGGGAAGGCATTGGAACTACACGCCGGCGGCGAAGATCGCGTCGGCGGCGGCGAGCGTCGCGGCGATGTCGGCGTCCGAATGCGCGGCGGAAACGAAGCCGGCCTCGAAGGCCGACGGCGCCAGGTAGATGCCCTTCTCCAGCATGGCGTGGAAGAAGCGGTTGAAGGCTTCCTTGTCGCACCTCATGACTTCGGCGTAGGAGGTCGGCGGCTTGGGCGCGAAGTAGAGCCCGAACATGCCGCCCACCGACTGCGCGCTGAACGGCACCGGGCCCTTGCGCGCCGAGCGGGCGAGGCCGTCGACCAGCGACTTGGTCTTCGCCGTCAGCGCCTCGTAGAAGCCGGGCGCCTGAATCTTCTTCAAGGTGGCGAGGCCGGCGGCGACCGACAGCGGGTTGCCGGACAGCGTGCCCGCCTGGTAGACGGGGCCGAGCGGCGCGACCTTCTCCATGATGTCGCGGCGGCCGCCGAAGGCGCCGAGCGGCATGCCGCCGCCGACCACCTTGCCGAAGGTCGACAGATCCGGGCGGATAGAGTAAAGGCCCTGCGCGCTGCCCAGCGCGACGCGGAAGCCGGTCATCACTTCGTCGAAGATCAGCACGGCGCCATGCTTGGTGCACAGTTCGCGCATGGCCGCGAGGAATTCGGGCTTCGGGGCGATCAGGTTCATGTTGCCGGCGACGGGCTCGACGATCACGCAGGCGATCTTGTCGCCGTGCTTGGCGAAGGCGTCGGCGAGCTGTGCCGGGTCGTTGTAGTCGAGCACCAGCGTGTGCTGCGCGAGGTCGGCCGGCACGCCGGAAGAGGAAGGATTGCCGAAGGTCAGCAGGCCCGAGCCGGCCTTGACCAGCAGGCTGTCGCCGTGGCCGTGGTAGCAGCCCTCGAACTTGACGATGGCGTCGCGGCCGGTGAAGCCGCGCGCAAGCCGGATCGCGCTCATGGTCGCCTCGGTGCCGGAGGAGACCAGGCGCACCATCTCCATGCTGGGCACCAGCTTGACCAGCAGTTCGGCCAGTTCGATCTCCGCTTCCGTCGGCGCGCCGAAGGACAGGCCCTTGGCGGCGGTCTCCTGCACCGCGCGCACGGCGTCGGGCTCCGCATGGCCGAGGATCAGCGGACCCCAGGAGCCGACGTAGTCGATGTAGCGCTTGCCGTCGGCATCCCAGACATAGGCGCCTTCGCCGCGCGCGAAGAAGCGCGGCGCGCCGCCGACGGAGCGGAAGGCGCGGACGGGCGAGTTGACGCCGCCGGGGATGGTCTTCTGGGCACGGGCGAAAAGTTCTTCGTTGCGGGTGGTCATGGATCGAACCTCAGTCGAATAGTCTTTGGTACGCGGAAGCGCGGTCCTGGATGTTCATCGCGTCGAACAAGTCGGTGATCACTGCGACCATGTCGGCGCCCGCGGCAATGACCTCCTTGGCGTTGGCCAGCGTGATGCCGCCGATGGCCGCGACGGGCAGTGCGAAGCGGCGCTTCGCCTCCGACAGGAAGTCGAGCGACGCCCGCGTCGCTTCGGGCTTGGTGGTCGAAGCGAAGACGCTGCCGACGCCGATGTAGTCGGCGCCCGCGGCGGCGGCGGCTTCGGCGCGGCCCATGTCGTTGTAGCAGGAGACGCCGAGGATGCGGTGGCTGCCCAGCGCCTGGCGCGCCATCCTGATGTCGCCGTCCTCCTTGCCGAGGTGGGCGCCGTCGGCGCCGATCTCCAGCGCCAGCCACAGGTCGTCGTTGACGATCAGCCGGGCGTCGGCCGCCCGGCAGATGCGCAGCAGCTCGGCGGCCTGGGCCCGCTTGAGCGGCGCAGGGGCGAACTTGTTGCGGTACTGCACGTAGCGCACGCCGCCGGCCAGCGCGCTGCCGACCAGCGCGGAGAGCCGCGGCAGCAGGCTGTCGCTCGGCGTGATCGCGTAGAGGCCGCGCAACGGCAGGCGCTCGCGCTCAGGCATCGTTCTCCCCGTTGTTGCGGGCCCAGAAGAAGCGGTCGGGAATGAATTGCCCCATGCCCGGGCGGAAGCCGGCGACCAGCGACTGCCAGGTGTAGTCCTGGGCGTCGCGCACGGCATCGGCGATGTCAAGCCCGTTGGCGAGGTTGGCGGCGATCGCAGAAGCGAGCGTGCAGCCCGAGCCGTGGTAGCTGCCGGGCAGGCGGTCCCAGGAATCGCTGCGCACCACGCCTTCGTCGTTGTACAGCGTGTTGACGACCTGCGCGGTGTGGGCGTGGGTGCCGGTGACCAGGACGAACTCGCAGCCGGTCGCCACCAGGCGGCGCGCGCACTCGGCTGCGTCGGGATCGTCGTCCTCGATGTCCTCGTCGAGCGCCAGGCGGCGCGCCTCCAGCGTGTTGGGCGTGAGGATGGTGGTCTGCGGCAGCAGCAGTTCGACCATCGCGCTGATCGTCTCGTCGTCGGCCAGCGAATCGCCGCGGCCGGAAGCCAGCACGGGGTCGAGCACCAGCGGAATGTCCGGGTAGTCGGCGAGGATTTCCGCCACCACCGAGACGGTTTCCGCGCTGCCGAGCATGCCGAGCTTGAACGCCGAGATCGGCATGTCCTCGAGCAGCGCGCGCGCCTGGTCGGCCACCCAGTCGGCATCGATCGGCAGCATGTCCTCGACGCCGCCGGTGTCCTGGATGGTGAGGGCGGTGATGACCGAGAGCGGATGACAGCCCATGCTCGCCAGCGTGAGGATGTCGGCCTGCGCGCCGGCCCCTCCGGTGGGGTCGGAAGCGGCGATGGTCATGACGACGGGGGGCAGGAGCTGGGACGGAGCGGTGGCCATGGGCACGCCGTGCGGGGCTGCGGGGAAGATCGGCCGATTCTAACCGAAAGTCCCGGCCATCCCGGCCGTTCGCGGGCCCGCGGAGCCCGCCTTGCGCCGAACGGAACGTGTCGGGAAGGGACAACAGCGGGCGCGCCGGCGCTGCGTCGAGCATCATGACGCCTTCGATCCGTCCGGGAATGAGAAGTGAGTTGTTCGGCCTGTGCCACCTGCGTCGAGCGCGAACGATGCAAACGGGGCAGCGTCATCGAGCGCACCGCGAAGTGGGGCGGCCTCACGCTGTCGCTCACCGGATCGCTGCTGCTGGCGACGGTGAAGGCGGCGGGCGCGTCGCCGTTCGTCTTCCTGCTGCTGCTGGTCGCCAGCGGCGCGTGGACGGTGGCGGGAGTCGCCATGCGCGACCGCGCGCTGGTCACCTCGAGCCTGATCGGCATGGCCTTCAATCTGTCGGCGACCTTGATCCGGCTCTGACCCGGGCGGCACGGGGCTTTCGTTTGCCTTCGGCCCACCAGCGATTACAATTGAGGTTCAGTCATGAAGACCGTGAGCCTCGCCAACCATTTCCTGATCGCCATGCCCAACATGGCGGACCCGAACTTTTCGCGCACGCTGACCTACGTCTGCGAGCACAACGCGGAAGGGGCGCTGGGCATCATCGTCAACCGGCCCATCGAGATGAACGTCGCCGGCCTGTTCGAGCGGGTGAACATTCCGCTCGAGGCGGAGACCGCCAAGGCCGAACTGGCCGACCTGCCCGTCTATTTCGGCGGCCCGGTGCAGACCGATCGCGGCTTCGTGCTGCACCGGCCGAAGGGCACCTGGCACTCCACGCTGTCGGTCACCGACGACATCGGCCTCACCAGCTCGCGCGACATCCTCCAGGCCATGAGCGAATCGGGCGCGCCCCACGAGGTGGTGATCTCGCTCGGTTACGCCGGCTGGTCGGCCGGCCAGCTCGAGTGGGAACTCTCCCAGAACGCGTGGCTCACGGTGGCCGCCGACTCGCACATCCTCTTCGGCACGCCGCCGGAGGAACGCCTGCCCGCGGCCATGCAGCTGCTCGGCGTCGATTTCGCCAATCTGTCCGAAATCGCCGGGCATGCCTGATGAAGTCGTTCTCGCCTTCGATTTCGGAACCCAACGCATCGGCGTCGCCGTCGGCGCTGCGATGCTGAGGAACGCGCGGCCCCTCACCACCATCGATGCTGCGGCGAATGCGCCGCGTTTCGACGCCATCGCCAAGCTGATCGCCGAATGGCAGCCGGCGCGCCTGGTGGTCGGCCTGCCGTTCAACATGGACGGCAGCGAGCACGAGATGACCGCGCGCTGCCGCCGCTTTGCGCAGCAGCTCGACGGCCGCTTCCGCCTGCCGGTCGACTTCATGGACGAGCGCCTGTCGTCCGCCGAGGCCGAGGCGCGCCTGCGCGCCGGCGGGCGCGACCTGCGCCGCAGCAAGCGCGACATCGACGCGGAAGCCGCCGCCGTCATCCTGCAATCCTATTTCGACCGGACCGACCATGCCGCCCCTGCCTCCCGCCACTGAACTCTGCCGGCGCCTCGCCGACGCGATACGTCCGCACGTGACGCCCGCCACCGCGCTGGTCGGCATCCAGACCGGCGGCGTCTGGGTCGCCGAGTGGCTGCACCAGGAGCTGGGCATCAAGCCGCCCCTCGGCAGCATGAACGTCTCCTTCTATCGCGACGACTACAGCCAGCGCGGGCTGCAGGCGGGCCGCAAGCCGTCGTCGATTCCCTTCGACGTCGAGGACGCGCACGTGATCATCGTCGACGACGTGCTCTACACCGGCCGCACCATCCGCGCGGCGATGAACGAGCTGTTCGACTACGGCCGGCCGGCCAAGGTCGAGCTGGCGGTGCTGGCCGACCGCGGCGGCCGCGAGCTGCCGATCGCGGCGAACTACTGCCCGCACACCCTGCACCTGCCCGCCTCGCAAAGCCTCAACCTCGACCGTGCCGAAGACGGCAGCCTTCAATTCACCATCGTCGAAAAATGAACCACGACAATCCTCAGCTCAACAAGCACGGCGAACTCCAGCACCTGCTGACGCTCGACGGACTGCCGCGCGAGATCGTCATGTCGATCCTGGACAACGCGGCGCCCTTCACCGAGGTCGCCGAGCGCGAAGTGAAGAAGGTGCCGCTGCTGCGCGGCAAGAGCGTGTTCAACCTGTTCTTCGAGAATTCCACGCGCACGCGCACGACCTTCGAGATCGCCGCCAAGCGCCTCTCGGCCGACGTCATCAACCTCAACATCAACAGCTCGTCGACGGCCAAGGGCGAGACGCTGCTCGACACGGTCGACAACCTCGCCGCCATGCAGGCCGACATGTTCGTGGTGCGCCATGCGTCGAGCGGCGCGCCCTACCTGATCGCCCAGCACTTGCGCAACATCGGCGCCGAGCACATCCGCGTGGTGAATGCCGGCGACGGCCGCCATGCGCACCCGACGCAGGGCCTGCTGGACATGTACACCATCCGGCACTACAAGAAGGACTTCACCAACCTCACCTGCGCGATCGTCGGCGACGTGCTGCACTCGCGTGTCGCGCGCAGCCAGATCCATGCGCTGAAGACGCTCGGCGTGCCGGACATCCGCGTCGTGGGTCCCAAGACGCTGCTGCCGACCGGCGTCGAGCAGATGGGCGTGCGCGTCTTCCACGACATGCGCGAAGGCCTGCGCGGCGCCGACGTCGTCATGATGCTGCGCCTGCAGAACGAACGCATGAACGGCGCGCTGCTGCCGAGCACCCAGGAATACTTCAAGTACTACGGCCTGACGCCGGAGAAGCTCGAACTGGCCAAGCCCGACGCCATCGTGATGCACCCGGGCCCGATGAACCGCGGCGTCGAGATCGACTCCGCCGTGGCGGACGGCGGCCAGGCGGTGATCCTGCCGCAAGTGACTTTCGGCATCGCCGTGCGCATGGCGGTGATGTCCATGCTGGGGGCGGGGAACTGAACATGAAGATCGAAATCAAGAACGGCCGCGTCATCGATCCCGCCAACGGCGTCGACAAGCAGGCCGACGTCTATGTCGCCGACGGCCGCATCGTCGCCGTCGGCCGGTCGCCCAGCGGCTTCGCCGCCGAAGGCAGCATCGACGCGAGCGGCTGCATCGTCTGCCCCGGCCTCGTCGACCTTGCCGCGCGGCTGCGCGAACCGGGCTTCGAATACAAGGCGACGCTGGAATCCGAAATGGCGGCCGCCGCGGCCGGCGGCGTGACGAGCCTCGCCTGCCCGCCCGACACCGACCCGCCGCTCGACGAGCCGGGTCTCGTCGAGATGCTCAAGCACCGCGCGCGACTGCCGGACTTCGCGCACGT
>DASVZD010000110.1:0-3069 GCA_036391815.1 Rhodocyclaceae bacterium | reverse complement strand
CTCGATGACCACGGTCAAGGGCCTGTTCACCGCCGGCGACGGCGTGGGCGCCTCCGGCCACAAGTTCTCCTCCGGCTCGCACGCCGAAGGCCGCATGGCCGCCAAGGGCATGGTCAAGTACGTCCTCGACAACCCGGACCTGAAGCCCGAGCTGGACGAGTCGCCCGAGGAAATCGCCGCTGCCATCTGGAAGCCGGTCAAGAACTTCCTCGAGCACAAGAACTACTCGACCGCCATCGACGTCAACCCGAACTACATCACGCCCAAGATGCTGCAGTTCCGCCTGCAGAAGATCATGGACGAGTATGTGGCCGGCGTCGCGACCTACTACAACACCAACGACAAGATGCTTGCCGTTGCTGAAGAGAAGCTCGAGATGCTGAAGGAAGACTCGCAGAAGATGCGTGCGAAGGACCTGCACGAACTGCTGCGCGCGTGGGAAAACTACCACCGCATCCTGACGGCCGAAGCCCACATGAAGCACATCCAGTTCCGCGAAGAGTCCCGCTACCCGGGCTTCTACTATCGCACCGACAAGAACTTCGTCGACGAGACCAACTGGCACTGCTTCGTGAACTCGATCTACGACAAGAAGGCCAAGAAGTGGACCTGCTTCAAGCGCAAGCACGTCGATCTGGTCGACAAGTCGAAGCTGTTCAAGGCCGCCGCGCCGCACTAAGCTGCGCCTAGGCTGTTAAACTCAGGCCGGTGGTCGCGAGACCATCGGCCTGTTTCTTTCCGGCCACCCGAATATCCCCGCAGTTCCGAGGTTTCTCTTCATGTCCAAGCCGAACGTTCCCTTCCCGCAAAGCCCCGTCGTGCCCAACATGGTCGACGGCGACCACGTCATCCAGTTTTCCTGCCACAAGGGCATCGGCTGCTGGAACGCCTGCTGTTCCAACATCGACATTTCGCTGACCCCGTACGACATCGTGCGCCTGAAGAAGCGCCTCAACCTGTCGTCGGCCGAATTCCTCACCCAGTACACCTTCCCCTACGAATTCGAAAAGGACGACATCGCCGGCGTGAAATTCCGCCCGGTCGAAGGCGGCACCGCCTGCCAGTTCATGACGCCCGAAGGCTGCGGCGTCTACGAAGACCGCCCCACCGCCTGCCGCTACTATCCGGTCGCGCTGGTGTCGATGCGCAAGGAAGGCGAGGCCTTCGACACCGCTTCCTACGCGCTGGTGAAGGAAGACCACTGCAAGGGCCATGACGTCAAGCGCAGCCTCACCATCGAGGAATACCGCAAGGAGCAGGGCGTCGTCGAGTACGACGAACTGGCGCGCGGCTGGCGCCAGTTGATCCTCAAGAAGAAGTCCTCCGGCCCGTCGATCGGCAAGCCGTCGTTGAAGAGCCGCCAGCTGTTCTTCATGGCCTGCTACGACCACGACCAGTTCCGCGCCTTCGTCGCCTCCGACTCCTTCGGCCAGTTGTTCGCGCTTTCCCAGGAAGAGCGCGAGAAGATCGTCGGCGACGACGTCGAGCTGATGCAGTTCGGCTTCCGCTTCCTGCGCCAGGTGCTGTTCGGCGAGGAGTCGATCCCGCTCAACGACGAGGCGGCCAAGGCCCGCATCGAGAAGGCGAAGGCCAAGCGTGCGCAGGAAGAGCGCGAAGCCGCCCAGCGCCTGGCCAACATGGAAGACGGCGACTACCCGTTCGACGACGAAGAGTGAGCCGCCGTCGTCCGGGAAGCCGCTGATGGAGTTCTCGCAGCCCCTGTCCGACCAGGAATTCGACGAACTCGATCGCTTCCTGTCGTCCGAAAGCCTGCCGGAAGAGCGCATGGACATCTCCATGCTCGACGGCTTCCTGACGGCCCTGGTCATCGGCCCCAACACCATCCCGCCGGGTGTCTGGCTGCCCGAGATCTGGGGCGAATCTCCCGGGCAGCCGATGCAATGGGAATCGCCGCAGCAGGAGAAGCGCATCACGAGTCTCGTCATGCGCTACATGGCCGACATCGTCTGGCAGCTCAGGGAAGACCCGGATCGCTACGAGCCGCTGTTGTTCGAGGGCGACGAGGAAGGCGGGGGTGCCGTTCCGATCATCGATGAATGGTGCACGGGCTTCATCCGCGGCACCGAGCTGGACGCCGACGTCTGGGCGCCGCTGTTCGAGTCGGAGGAGAGCCGGGAGTTCGCATTGCCGATGCTGCTCTACGGCACCGAGTCCGGCTGGCAGGAACTGCAGGACCATCCCGAACTCGAGCGGCGCCAGAAGGAATTCGCCGACTCGCTCGCCGAATGCGTGCTGGCCATCCAGGACTACTGGCTGCCCGTCCGCAAGGCGAAGTCCACCCTGCGGCACGCCGAGCCGCTGCCCGGGCGCAACGACCCCTGCCCGTGCGGCAGCGGCAAGAAGTTCAAGAAGTGCTGCGGCAGCTGAGATGAGGGCCCCGGCCCGGCCGGCCACCCTGCGCTAGCGCATCGCTTTCCCATCCTCGAACTCGCCACCGGTGGGTCCGTCCTGGGGCAGCCGCACGCCCCAGAGGACGCTGGCCGCTCCCTGTTCCACCGAGCGCGGCGCGCCGGGCCCTCCCATGTGGGTGCGGACCCATCCGGGGCTGGTGCCATTGACGAGGATGCCGCGCGGCTTCAGCTCCTCGGCGAACAGGCGCGCCATCGCGGCGAGCGCCGCCTTGCTCTCGCCGTAGCCGCCCGGGGCTTCCCCGGCCATGCGTTCGATGTCGTCCAGAGAGAGCCGCGGATCGGAAAGACGCTTGACCAGGGCCGCCGGCTGGGCCGAGAGGCGGCCGAGACCGCTGATCACCATCACCACCCGCGCGTTGGGTGCCAGCAGCGGCGCCAGTGCGCGCGTCAGCAGCAGCGGGCCGAGCACATTGACGTCCCAGATCCGGCGTGCCGGCGCTTCATAGACGCCGGCGTTGTTGACCAGCGCATCGAGCGCCTGACTCCGGGCGCGCAGCCGTGCGGCGAGCGACTCGATCGACCGGGGATCCGCGACGTCGAGCGTCTCCGCCTCCGTTCCCGGCGGCGCGGATGCAGGTTCGCGCACCCCCGACAGCACGCGCCATCCCTCGCGCACGAGGGTAAGCGCCACTTCGCG
>DASVZD010000109.1:0-16927 GCA_036391815.1 Rhodocyclaceae bacterium | reverse complement strand
GCAGCCGCGGCCGCCGCGCCGCGGCCGTGGCCGGCGGCCTAGCGCTCGCCGCCGCGGCGCGCTACTTCTGGTGGCGCGCCAGCGCGTCGTTCGCCATCGAGGGGCAGGCCGACCTCACCTGGGGAATGCTGGTGCTGCTCGCCGAGTTCGGCGTCTGGCGCACCGTCGCCTTCCGGCGTCCCGTCGCCGGATTCCTGGCGGCCGCCGCGCAGGCCGTGTTCGCCGCGACACCGGCCGCCTACCTGCTGTTCGGCCTGCGCCCGGTCGCCGCGCCGCCGCTGTCCTGGGCGGTCTACCTGGTCCCGCATGCATGCGCCACGCTGCTCGTCGCGGCGCGGGCGCACCGCCGCTTCTACCCGTCCCTGCGCGCCGAACACCTCGCCGCGGCATGGGGACTGCTGCGCCGCGGACGCGGCCACGCGGCGCCGGCGGCGCTCGCCTGGCTCAACCTGGCGGCGCTGGCCGCCGGCATCCTGCGCCTGGTCGATTGGGATCCGGCGCACAGCGGATTCGACGCGATGTTCGTCGCCTGGGCGATCTGGAACCTGCTGCCGCTGGGCATGGCGGTCGCCGGCGCGCAGTCGCATGCGCGCACGTTCCCCGCCGCGCCGACGCAAACGCTGGGTGCCGCGCGCTCGGGTCATGCGCTGCTGTTCTCCGCCTTGCGGCGATGGTGCGGCCCCGCCGCCGCCACCGCGGCCGCGCGGCTGCGCTGGTGGCTGCCGCACGCACCGCGGCTGGCCATGCACGCCGTGGCAGCCGCGCTGGCGCTCGCCATGCTGGCATTGCCGTCCGTGCCGGCCGCTGCCGCGCAGACGGCGCCGGTGCTCGAGCGCCACATGACGATCAAGGAGATGAGCGGCCTCAACGCGCTGCCCCTGCGCACCACCGACGGCAACGCCGCCGTCTATTTCGGCGCGCGCGGCGACGAGATCGTCACCGGCGCCCGGCTGGTGCTGCGCTACAGCTATTCGCCGTCGCTGCTGGCGAAGGAATCGCACCTCAAGATCACGCTCAACGACGAGGTGATGGGCACGGCGCCGATCAGCGCCGAGGCCGCCGGCAAGCCCCAGGAAATCCGGATTCCGATCGACCCGCGCTTCATCGTCGACCACAACAAGCTGGGCTTCCGCTTCATCGGCCACTACGCCGCGACCTGCGAGGACCCCCTGCGCAACAGCCTGTGGGCCGAGGTCAGCGGGGCCAGCGAGGTGGTGGTGAGCTACGTGCCGATCCCGCTCAAGGACGACCTGTCGATGCTGCCGGCGCCCTTCTTCGACCGCCACGACCTGCGCCAGCTGTCGCTGCCCGTGATGTTCTCGGCCGCGCCGCAGCTGTCGACGGTGCATGCTGCCGGCATCGTCGCCTCCTGGTTCGGCGCGCTGGCCGGCGACCGCGGCGCCCGCTTCCCCGTCCAGCTGGACCGGCTGGTTCCCGGCCACGGCATCGTGATGGCGACCAATTCGGACCGCCCGTCGTTCCTCGACGGCCACCCGCCGGTCGAGGGACCGGCCATCGAGATGATGACGAACCCGGCCGACGGCGTTTCCAAGCTGCTGCTGGTGCTCGGCCGCGACGGCAACGACATCGAGATGGCGGCGCAGTCGCTGGCGCTCGGGCACGAGGCGATGACGGGCACCCACGTGGCCATCCGCTCGCGCCGCGACGACGCGCGCCGACAGCCCTACGATGCCCCGAACTGGGTGCGCGGCGACCGGCCGACGCGGCTGGGCGACATGCTGGCCTACGCCGAGCAGCTGCAGGCGGTCGGCCACAATCCGCCGCCCCTCAAGCTCGACCTCAACGTGCCGCCCGACCTGTTCCGGCCGGGCGCCCGCGGCGTGCCGATGACGCTGCGCTATCGCTACAGCCCGCCGGTGCGCAACGGCGAGTCGCTGCTCACGGTCAGCGCCAACGGCACGCTGGTGCAGTCGTACGAACTGACGCCGCGGAACGGCGGCGGTCCCATCGCGCGCTTCGTCCGCAACGACGACTCGCTGCTCGACGCGACACAGCGGCTCACCCTTCCCGCCTATGCGCTGAGCGGCCGCAACCGCCTGGAGTTCGCCTTCGCCTTCGCGCGCTACCAGGAAGGTCCCTGCCCCGACGTGCCGCCCGACGATGCGCGCCGCGCGCTGATCGATCCCGATTCGACCATCGACTTCTCGGGCTTCTACCACCTGGCGCGCATGCCGAACCTCAACCACTTCGCCAGCGTCGGCTACCCCTTCACGCGCTACGCCGACCTCTCCGACACGGTGCTGGTGCTGCCCGAGCATCCCGCGACGGAGGAGATCGAGGCGGCGCTCGCGCTGCTCGGCGAGTTCGGCCGCTCCACCGGCGTGCCGGCCAGCCGCGTGCAGATCGCAGGCCCCGGCGAAGCGTCGCAGCTGGAGAACGCCAACCTGCTGATCGTCGGCAGCGCGCTGCGCCAGGGCGTGCCGGCGCAGTGGGGCGACTACCTGCCGGCCAGCCTGGACGGCAAGACGCGGCAGATCAGCCGGCCCGAGCGCGCGCTCAACTTCCTCTACGACTGGCTGGGCTTCGGCCCCGACGACGACGCCAGCGTGGCGACGAGCGAACGGCTGGTGGCCGAAGGCCCGATGGCCATGCTGCTGGGCTTCCAGTCGCCGCTCAGCCCCGGCTACAGCGCGGTCGCCGTCACGGCGACGGCCCCCGACCAGCTGTGGCAGGCGGTAGCCGCGCTCGGCAATCCGGACCTGGCGTCGCGCATCCACGGCAGCGTCGCGCTGATCCGCGGCCAGCGCGTGAGCAGCCTGATGGTCGGCGACACCTATTTCATCGGCGACCTGCCCTGGTGGGTCGCGGCCTGGCTGCCGATGTCCCGGCATCCGCTGTTGCTGGCGCTTGCCACGGTCGCCGCCGTCGTGCTGCTGTCGCTGGCCGCCTGGCAGCTGCGGCATCGCCGCCGCCGGCGCCATCACGCGGAGGAGAACGTCCCATGATCGCGAGGCTCGCCGCCTGGCTGCTGCTCTCGCTCGCCTGCGCGCAGGCGGGCGCCGCCGCACCGTGTTCCGTCTGGCCGGACTGGCAAGGCTTTCGCGACAAGTTCGTCAGCGCGGACGGCCGCGTCGTCGACCGCGGTTCTGCGCAGGCCGTGACCACGTCGGAAGGCCAGTCGTACGCGCTGTTCTTCGCGCTCGTCGCCAACGACCGCGCCGCCTTCGACCGCCTGCTGCAATGGACCGGCAACAACCTCGCCGGCGGCGACCTCACCGCCCGCCTGCCCGCCTGGCAATGGGGGAAGCGCAGCGACGGCAGCTGGGGCGTCATCGACGCCAATGCCGCCAGCGACGCCGACCTGTGGATCGCCTACGCGCTGGCCGAGGCGGGACGCCTGTGGCAGGACCCGCGCTACGCCGCGCTGGCCGACCTGCTCGCCGCGCGCATCCTGCGCGAGGAAACCGACGATCTGCCCGGCCTCGGCCGCACCCTGCTGCCGGGGCCGCACGGCTTCCACAACCAGCCCGGCGCCTGGAAGCTCAATCCGAGCTACGCGCCGCTGCAGCTGATGCAGCGCATGGCGGCGCTGTATCCGAAGTCCCAGTGGCAAGCCATGCCCGCCGCATCGGCCGACCTCGTCGCACGCTCCGCGCCGCTCGGCTTCGCGCCCGAATGGGCGATCTACGACGCCAGGCGCGGCTTCCAGCCCGACCCCGGCACGCACGGCGAAGGCAGCTTCAATGCCATCCGCGTGTACCTGTGGGCCGGCATGCTGGCGGCCGACGATCCGCGGCGCGCGGCCCTGGTGAAGCGTTTTGCGCCGATGACCGCCTACGTCGTCGCCAACGGCGTGCCGCCGGCGACAGCCGACGCGCAGGGCGGCACCGCCGCCGATGCCGGCCCGGACGGCTTCTCCGCCGCGCTGTTGCCCCTGCTCAGGGCGGCGGGACAGACGGATGCCGCGGACAAGCAGCGCCTGCGGCTGGTCGCCCGGCGCACGCTGGACCGCGACGACAACTACTACGACCAGGTGCTGGCCCTGTTCGGCCTCGGCTGGGACGACGGCCAGTACGCGTTCGACCGCGACGGCATGCTGCTGCCGCGCTGGACATGCGCCGCATCGCCGCAGCGATAGCCTGCGCGCTCCCGCTGCTCGCCGCAGCCGCCGCAGCGCCGGCCGCCGATCCCGCCGCCGTGCTGCTCGACCGTGCGCGGCTGTGGGAGGAGCGCGGCAAGCACGACCTGGCGCGCGAGACGCTGCAGAAGCTGTTCCGCATGGCGCCCGACCATCCCGGCGGGCTCGCCGAACTCGGCGTGATCGAGGCGCACGCCGGCCGCCAGGCGCCCGCCCGCGCGGCGCTGGAAAAGCTGCGGCGCATCGACCCCGCGCATCCGGGCATCGCGCGCGTCGAGGCCGCGCTGCGCGCGGCCGGCATCGACAAGGAGAAGCTGCGCATGGCGCGCCAACTGGCCGAGCAGTCGCGGCTGGAAGGACACCGCGACCAGCGGCCCAAGGCGCTGGCGGCCTATCGCGCGCTGTTCCCCGGCGGCAGGCCCGAAGGCGACCTGGCGCTCGAATACTGGCGCTTCGTCGGCGAGGACTGGAACCGCTGGAACGAGGCTTACGCGGGCCTGCTCGACCTGGCGCGGCGCCATCCCGACAACCTCCACTACAAGCTCGCCCTCGCCGCGCAGGAGGCGAGCCGCTCGCCGGTGGACCGCCGCGCGCTGCAAGTCCTGATCGACATGACGCAGGCGCCCGAGCTCGAAGCCGAGGCGCGCGCCGCCTGGCGCCGCGTCGTCATGGCGCTGCCGCCGACGCCGGAGAACCGGCGCCTGCTCGAGCAGTATCTCGACTACCAGCCGAAGGACGTCATCGCCGCCAACCGCCTCAAGGCCTACGACCAGGCCGCGGACGAGCAGCGGCGCCTGCTGGCCGATCCAGGCTACCGGGCGCGCATCGAGGGCCAGGCGCTGCTCGATCGCGGCGACGCCGAAGGCGCCGCGCGGCGCCTCGCCGAAGGCCTGGGCGAGCGGCCGCACGATCCCGAACTGGCCGGCACCATGGGCATCGCGATGCTGCGCCTTGGACGCCACGCCGAGGCGCAGGAATGGTTCGGGCAGGCGCTGCGCGGCCAGCCCGCGCAGGCGCAGAAGTGGCGCTCGCTGATCGCCACCGCGCGCTACTGGGGCCTGCTGCGCGAGGCCGGCGATGCGCGCGACGCGCACGACCTCGCCCTCGCCGAAGCGAAGCTGCGCGAGGCGATGCGACTGGATGCGCGCGAAGCGCAGGCCTACGTGGCGCTGGCGCGCATCCGCGCCGACCAGCGCCGCTTCGACGAGGCCGATGCCGACTACCTGAAGGCGCTGTCCCTCGATCCCGCCAACCGCACGGCGCTCGGCGAGCGCCTTGAACTGCTCGTCAGGACCGGGCGTGCCGATGAAGCGCGCCGCATCCTCGCCAGCCTCCCCCCGGCGCGCAAGATCGCCCTCGGCAGGGATCTCGGCCGCATCGAGGCCGGCATGCTGCGCGCCGAGTCCGAAACCCTGCTGGCGCGCGGCCGCCGCGACGAGGCCGCCGCGGCGCTGGAGCGCGCAGTGCAGCTCGACGCCGACGATCCCTGGCTGCGCTTCGACCTGGCGCGGCTCTATGTCGCGCAAGGCCGGAAGCCGCGCGCCCTAGCGCTCTTCGACGACCTGCTGTCGCGCCGTCCCGACGATCCCGCCGCCCTCTATGCCGCGGCGCTGGTCAGGTCTTCCGTCGACGACGACCTCGCCGCACTGCTGACGCTCGAGCGCATCAAGCCCGGGCAGCGCGACGCCAAGGTGACGCGCACGCAGCGCGAGCTGTGGCTGCGCGTGAACCTCCAGCGCGCCAGATCGGCCCTCGCCGCTGGACGCACCGAAGACGCGCGCCGGCGGCTGCAGGCCACCCAGCAGTCGGTCGCCGGCGACGACGACCTGACCGCGCAAGTCGCGCTGGCCTGGGACGCGGCCGGCGCAACCGCGCAGGCGCTGCACATCCTGGAGGCGCAGCGCGCCAGCGGAAGAACGCTGTCGGTCGACTGGCGCCTCGCCTACGCGACAGTGCTCCAGCACGCGGGCGAGAACGACGGAATGGAGCGCGTGCTCGGCGAACTGCCGGCGACGCTGGAACCGGCGCAGGCCGAACGCGCCGCGCAGTTGCGCGAAGCGGCCGCCGTCGTCGTCGCCGATGCGGAACTCCGGGCCGGCCGCCCCTTCGCGGCGCGCGACCATGTCCAGCAGGCCATCGCGCGCATCGGCGAGCGTCCCGCGCTGCTGCGCGCACTGGCGCGCGCGCAAGCGGCATCAGGCGATCATGCGGCCGCCGCGGCAACGCTGCGCCGCACGCTGGCCGCCAGCCCTCGCGACGCCGAGGCACGCCGGGACCTGGCGGAACTGCTGGCGCAGGACGGCCGCCGCGAGGATGCGATCGCGCTCATCAAGGCAGGCCTGGCGCAAGCCGACGCCGTCGCAGACGACCAGCTCGCGCTGCTCGGCCTGCTGGTCGACCTCGATGCGCTCGACGCGGCGCGCGAGGCCGCCGACAGCGTGCTGAAGCGCGCCCCCGGCAATCCGCGGGCGCTGCTGCTCGCCGGCCGCCTCGCGTTGGCGGACGACCGGCCCGACGATGCCATCGACCTGATGCGGCGCGGCCTTGCGGCGGAGTCTGCCGGCGCCCGCCCGGCCGCAGTTTCCGCGATCCTGGGCGCGGACAACGGGAACACGAACTCCGCGCCGGAAACCAGGAGCGATTACCGCTACCGCCGGCTGGCGGAGCTCATCGACGAGCGCTCGAGCTGGCTGGCGGTAGCGGCCGACCGGCATGACCGCGTCGGCACGCCGGGATACTCGCAGTACCTGGCGACCGAGATTCCGATCGAGTACGTGCGGCCGCTGGCCGACCGCGGCCGCGGCTTCTTCCGCGCCGGGGTCACCGAGCTGAATGCCGGCCGCATCGATTTGAACGATGCCGGCGCGATGAAGAACTTCGGCGGCATGGCGCTGTGCCGACCGAACTGCGCCGATCCCGGCGAACAGCGCGCACGCGGCACCACGCTCGGCGTCGGCTATCAGAAGAAGGACTTCCGCGCCGACTTCGGCACCACGCCCATCGGCTTCCCGGTCACCCACTGGGTGGGCGGCGTCGCCGACAAGTTCGACCTCGGCGCCTTCTCCGCCTCGGCGGAGCTTGCGCGGCGTCCCGTGATCGGCAGCATGTTGTCGTACGCCGGCACGCGCGATCCCTACACGGGGCGCGTCTGGGGCGGCGTCGTCGCCACCGGCCTGCGCCTCGGGCTGAGCCGCGACGCGGGCGGCGCGCTCGGCTTCTGGTCCTCGCTCGGCCTGCACCGGCTGACCGGCCAGAACGTCGAGGACAATCGCCGCCAGCAGCTGATGGCGGGCGCCTACTGGCGCGTGATCAACCGCGAGAACCAGCTGCTGAGCATCGGCCTGACCGGCATGGATTGGCGCTTTGCCCGCGACGCCGGCGAGTACACGTTCGGCCACGGCGGCTACTACAGTCCGGCGCGCTACAGCTCGCTGGCGCTGCCGTTGACCTACGGCGAGCGCTTCGAGCGCTTCTCGTACATGATCCGCGGCGCCGTCTCGAGCTCGCGCGCGCAGACCGCCGCCGCGCCCTACTACCCGACGGACGCGGGGATGATGGCCGCCGCCCTCGCCGCCGGCATCGATCCCTACTACTCGGCGAGCCAGGATGCCGGCAAGGCGCGCGGACGCTCCTTCCACGTCGGCTGGGAATACCAGCTCGATTCGCGCATGTTCATCGGCGGCCGCGTCGAGATCGAGCGCTCGCCCGACTACGCGCCGAACCGCACGCTTCTCTACCTGCGCTGGAACCTCGACCGCGGCGCGGCGCAGCCGGTGCCGCTGCTGCCCGATCCCTACGTCCCGTATTCCCAGTTCTGACCATGTGCGCGACCACCGCCCTTGCCGTCTTCCTCTGCTTCCTGATGCCGCCGGCCGTCACGGCGCCGCTGACGCATCCGGCATTCGATCCCCTGGGGCCGGCCGCGCTGAGCCGGGCGGCCGCGCAGCGCCTGGCGCGTGGCGATGAAGCCGCGGCGCTGATCCTCACGCGGCGTGCGGAACTGCTCGGCGTTCCGGCGCATCCGGGCGAAGGCGCGGCGGCCGCGCTCCCGCCGCAAGCGCCCGGAATTCCGGCGCTATGGCCGACGGCCGACAAGCTGACCAATAATTGATCATCGCCGCGTGCGGGCCGCGGCGCGCGGCTTCCCGCCGTTAATTCACAGCACTATCCACAATTTCTGGGGATTGTTCACAGGCCGCCTTGGCGCCGCCCGATCCGCCGGAGCCCATGACGATGCGATCGCGCCCCGCCTGCTTTGCCTGGTACATGCGCTGGTCGGCCAACTCGACCAGCTGCCGCCAGTCCGGGGCCGCATCGGCGGCGCGTTCGGCGATGCCGATGCTCGCCGTGACGGCAGCGCCGTCCGGCGCCCGGCCGAGGCCGCCTGCGCGCAAGCGGGCGAGCGCGGAAGACGCCTGCTGCGCGGCGACGTCCGGCATGACGATGACGAATTCCTCGCCACCCCAGCGGATCAGGATGTCCCCCAGCCGGAGGTGGCTGCGTATCCGGGCGGCGGCCTCCGCGAGCACCTTGTCGCCCGCCTCGTGGCCGAAGCGGTCATTGATGCCCTTGAAGCGGTCGACGTCGAGGAAGGCCACGGACATCGGCGCCGCCGTGCGGCGGGAAAGGGTGAATTGCAGCTGCAGCAGTTCCTCGCCGCTGTTGCGCGAGAAACAGCCCGTCATGCGGTCGCGAATCGCATCGCGCACCAGCACGATCATGAAGGCGAGCTGCGACAGGCCCGCCAGCGCGGAGACCGCGGCGATCAGCAGCAGCAGCCAGATGATGGCGGCGGCCTGCGGCCACGCGATATCCGACCACAGCACCGCGGCGGCGAACAGCTGGACCAGCACCATCGGCGCGGCGAACGCCAGGCATTCGAGCAAGGTGAGCGGGAAGATGGAAAGGCCGGCCACCAGCACGAAGGGAAGGAAGGCATAGCCCTGCCCGAAGGCTTCCTGTATGCCGTGCAGCTCGTAGTTCGCCATGTAGCCGTGCGTGACGAAGAAGAACACGGCGGGCACCGAGAGCAGGACGGCCAGCGCGCGATGGGCGTCCCGCGGCCCCTCCGCCTTGCGGAAGCGCACCACGATGTAGGCGAACGCGATGGTCGCGGCGACGCGCGCCACCAGGAGCACGCGCCATATCTCCGCCGGAAAGGCGAGCACGTCGAGAACGCCCCACAGGGGCGTGAGGATGCCGAACACCGCGGCAAACAGCCGCGCCCGCGTGACGACGATGTGGCTGCGCCGCGAGGCCAGCAGCGCGAGATGGCTGCGCGGCCGGACCAGCCAGGCGAACTCCTGCCGGTTCAGGTCCGCCCTGATGGCGCCGCAGATCACGGTGCACAGGAAGCCGACGGCGCGGTCGAGGAAGCGATGGGGCATTCCGGCTTTATCCATGTTCGCGATGTTGCGAAGGAGGTGCGGCAAAACGGATGAATATGCCGTGCGCCGGTGCGCTTTCCAATACCCGGTTACCGGTAATGGTCCATCGTGGTTTTCGCTAGGCCGGATGGCGGGACAAGGGGGAGGCGCCGAAAACCCGGGAAGGCGCTTGGTGGGCGGTACTGGGATCGAACCAGTGACCCCTGCCGTGTGAAGGCAGTGCTCTACCGCTGAGCTAACCGCCCCCTTGCGAAGGCGCGCATTTAACCACAACGGCCCTGCCCGGTCAATGCGCCTACTTGATGCTGGCGCGCTCCCGGCGGCGGTGGCTCAGCCAGGCCGGCAGCGCCAGCAGCACCAACAGCGCCACGCCGAGCAGCGGCTGCCAGATCAGCGGGCGATTCCATTCCGCGCGCAGGCGCTCGCGCAGCACCGGGTCGATGCGCTGGTACTTGAGCGTGTTGTTGCCGACCTTGGTCGGCTTGCGGTTCGACAGCCACGAGTGGTACAGCGTGTAGTCCTTCGGATGGAAGCCCCAGACCCACGGCGCGTCGTCGCACAGGATCGCGTGCATGCGGTCGATGATCGCCTGGCGCGCCGGGCCGTTCTCCATGCTGCGCATCTTCTCGAACAGTCGGTCGTATTCCGGGTTGGCATAGTTGGCGGCGTTCTCGCCCTGGCTCTTGACCTTGCCCTGCGGCCCGTAGAGCAGGAACAGGAAATTCTCGGGATCGGGATAGTCGGCGTTCCAGCCGAAATAGAACAGCTGCGCCGCGCCCTTGAGTATCTTCTCCTGGAAGCGGTTGTAGTCGGTGTTGCGCACCACCAGTTGCACGTCGATCTTCTGGAACTGCTTGTTGAGCCAGTCGATGCGCGACTTGGCGCCGATGCCGCCGGCAGTGGTGTCGAGGTAGACCACCAGCGGCTCGCCGGTCTTGGCGTCGCGGCCGTTCGGATATCCCGCTTCCGCCAGCAGGCGCCGCGCCTCTTCGACGCTGCGCCGTTGCGGCTTGCCGTCGCGCCACTCGTAGACGACATGATCGATGCCGGCCTCGCCCTCGCGGTAGCCGAAGATGCCCGGCGGGATCGGCCCTTGCGCCGGGATGCCGCGGCCGTTCTGGAAGATGGAGATGTACTCCTCCTCGTCGATCGCGATGGAGATCGCCTGCCGCAGCTTCTTGGCGCGCTCGCTGCTGCCGCCGACCGTGGCGTCGAGCATGTTGAAGCCCATGTAGAAGGTCGAGGTGGCCACCGAGGTGGCCAGCTTGATGCCTTGCCGCTTCATCTCGTCGGAGAGCGTCACCTCGCCGCCGCCGCCGACCTGCACGGCCTGGTCGAAGGAATCGGACGAGATGCCGGAAGCATCGTAGTAGCCCTGGAGGAACTTGTTCCAGTAGGGAATCTGCTCCTTCTCGCGCGTGAACACCGCCTTGTCGATAAACGGCAGCGGCTTGCCGCAATCCGCCAGCAGCCCTTCGGCGCGGTCTTCCGGCTCGCCCTCGCAGGGATAGGTGTCGCCGTGGTAGTTGGGATTGCGCTCGAGCACCATGCGCGAGTTGGGATTGTTCTCGGTGAGCATGTACGGGCCGGTGCCGATCGGATACCAGTCGAGCGTGAGGTTCTTCTGCGCCATGCCGGGCTGGCTGTAGAAGCGATCGGCTTCCCAGGGAATCGGCGCGAAGAACGGCATGGTCAGCCAGTAGATGAACTGCGGATACTTGCCCTTGATGCGGATGCGGTAGGAATACTTGTCGATGGCCGAGACGCCGGACAGCGGGAACTTGCGCAGGTCGAGCCATTCGTTGCGCCGTTCCGGCGGCAGCGTCTTCTCGTAGCTTTGCAGCGTGTCGGCGAATTCCTTGAGGCCGACGATGTATTCCGACATCAAGCCGAGGATCGGCGTGTGCAGGCGCGGATGCGCGAGGCGCTTGATCTCGTACACATAGTCGTCGGCCACCAACTCGCGCGTGCCGCGGTTGGGAAAGTCGGAGAGCGTCTCGGCGCGCGAGAGGCCGGCCGGCTGTTCGGCGAAGGCGGGATGCGGCTGGTAGCGGATGCCGGGCTTGAGCGTGACGACGTATTCCGAATAGGCGATGCGCGCGGCATCGGCGTCGTCGGGCAGCGCGCGGCCCTGGGCATCGAAGTAGCGCGGCTTCGGCACCGCGACTGCCGTCGCGGGAATGATGGTGTACGGCCGCTTGAGGTAATGGTATTGCAGCGGCGCCTCGTAGACCTGCGCAGTGAACACCAGTTCGTCCTCGCTGTACGACTGCGCCGGGTCGAGATGCTTGGGACGATCGGTGAAGGCGCTGTAAAGGATGTTCTTGCCGCGATCGGATGCGGGATAAGGATCGTTCCAGGCGTTGCCGCACGCGGCGAGCAGCAGCGTCAGTAGAACGACAGGAAGTGTACGCATGTCCGCCAGTGTAGCCGAACGCCACCATCCGCTATAATTCGCCGTTCATTTCGGAGGCCATCGTCTATGGGATTTCTCGCCGGCAAGCGCATCCTGATCACCGGTCTGCTGTCCAACCGGTCCATCGCCTACGGCATCGCCAAGGCATGCAAGCGCGAAGGTGCGCAGCTCGCGTTCACCTATCAGAACGAGCGTTTCCAGGAACGACTGCAGAAGTTCGCCGCCGAGTTCGGCAGCGAAATGGTCTATCAATGCGACGTCGCGGTGGATGCCGAGATCGAGGGCGTCTTCGCCGAGATCGGCAAGCGCTGGGACGGACTCGACGGACTGGTGCACTCGATCGCCTTCGCGCCTTCCGAAGCCATCGAAGGCGACTTCCTCGACGGCATCTCGCGCGAAAGCTTTCGCATCGCGCACGACGTCTCCTCGTACAGCTACGCGGCGCTGGCCAAGGCGGCGCGGCCGCTGCTGCTGAAGGGCAACAACGCCTCGCTGCTGGCGCTCACCTATCTGGGCGCCGAGCGCACCCTGCCGAACTACAACACCATGGGCCTCGCCAAGGCGAGCCTGGAAGCCGCGACGCGCTACCTGGCGTTCTGCCTCGGCCCGCAGGGCGTGCGCGCCAACGCGATCTCCGCGGGGCCGATCAAGACGCTGGCCGCTTCGGGCATCGGCAGCTTCGGCAAGCTGCTCGCCTACAACGCCCACAACGCCCCGCTGCGCCGCAACGTCACCATCGACGAAGTGGGCAACGCCGCGGCCTTCCTGCTCTCCGATCTGGCCAGCGGCATCACCGGCGAGATCATGTACGTGGACGGCGGCCTCAACACGACGGCCCTGGGCAACGCGGATCCGCTGCCGGGCCAGTAGGCCCCGACGTCGTCAATGAAAAACGGCGCGGAATCCGCGCCGTTTTTCTTTTCGGCTCCTGCGGCTTACTTGTTGCCGCCAGGCTCCAGCACCGCCTTGTTGATCTCGACGCCGTAGCGCTGCTTGAGCGTGGCCAGCCAGTCGCCGAACTCGGCCTCGGCGACCGTCTGCCGGTAGCGGTCGCGCAGCGCCTTGGCGCGCGGAGGCTCCTCGGCGCCCGCTGCCGGCGGCGTGTACGGCTTGACCTGGTTGATGCGATAGAGCGCATAGCCGCCCTGCATCGGCGCGCCGGCGTATGCCGGCACCTTGGCGGCGTCGGCCGAGAAGATCGCGCGCACGGCCTCGGGCGGCACGCCGGGCGCGGCGGCACGCGCGATGGAGCGCGGCGCTCCCCAGGTGATGTTCAGCTGCTCGCCCTTGGCCAGCTTGGCGAGCTTGTCCTCGCCGTCCTTGACCGCCAGCTTGCTCGCCTCCTGCTGCACCAGGAACTTCTCGATCATCGGCGCCACGGTTTCGAGCGGCTGCACCGCCGCCGGCTTGTAGTCCACCACGCGCGCGGAGACTAGCGTGTTCGGCGCCACCTCGATCGCCTCGGTGTTGCGGCGGTTCTTGACGGAATCCTCGGAGAACAGCGCGTCGAGCAGCTTGGGATTGGTGAACGGCGGCACCAGCTGGCCTTTCTTGGTGATCCAGCCATCGGCGGTCTGGACGTTCAGCTTGTATTTTTCGGCTGCCGGCTTGAGGCTGTCCGCCTGTTCATACACGGTGTTGCTGAAGCCTTCGGCCATCTCGGCGTACTTCTTGGCGGCGCCATCCTTCTTCAACTGGTCGACGATCTGGGCCTTGACCTCGGCCAGCGGCTTCACGCGCTCGGGGCGGATGCCGGTGACCTTGATGATATGGTAGCCGTAGTCGGAACGCACCAAGCCGCTGATCTCGCCTTCCTTCATCGAGAAGGCCGCTTGCTCGAAGGCAGGCACCATCATGCCGCGGCCGAACCAGTCGAGATCGCCGCCCTTCGCGGCCGAGCCGGTATCCTGCGAATTCTTCTGCGCGATCTTGGCGAAGTCGGCCGGGTTCTTCTTCACCTCGGCGAGCAGTTCCTCCGCCTTGGCGCGCGCGGCCTTGTCCTCGGCGGGCGGCGCGTCCTTCTTCGCCAGGACCAGGATGTGGCTGGCGCGGCGCTCTTCCGGCGTCTTGAACTGGTCGGCATGCGACTGGTAGTAGGCCTTGACCTCGTCGTCGCCGGGCGTGATCTGGTCCGCCATTTTTGCCTGGCTCAGCACGAGAAATTCCGCGCGCACCTGCTCGGGCGTCTCGAACTGCTTGCGGTTCGCCTCGTAATAGTTCTTCACGGCATCCGGCGCCAGCTTCACCTGGGCGGCATAGGCGTCCGGCCGCAGTTGCGCCTCGGCGACCTCGCGCTCCTCGAGTTGCGCCGCCAGCCAGCGATCGGCCGCCGTGCGGCCCGGCATCGCCGCCTGGGCGATCGCCGCAACCGTCTGCTGGGCGGCGATGTCGCGCCGCACCGTGGCCTCGAAACCTTCCTTGCTCAACCCCTGCTGTTCGACCAGCATCTCGTAGCGCTCGGGCGAGAACTTGCCGTCCACCTGGAGCGAAGGCGCCGACATGATGAACTGGCGCAGCTGGTCGTCCGAGATCACCAGCTTCGCCTTGGCGGCGTGCACCGCCATCAGGCGCTGGGTGACCAGGCCGTCGATGACGCTGCGGCGAAGTTCGGGGCTGTCGAGCAGCGCCGGATCGCGGCCGCCGAGCGCCGGGCGCAGGCGGTCCTGCTGCTCGCGCAGCGCGCGCTCGAACTCCTGCATGGTGATCTTGGAGCCGCCCACCGTGGCGGCGTCGGCGCCGGTCCCGGCGCTCCGCACGTAGGACTCCACGCCCCAGAAGGCGAAGGGCAGCGTGATCAGGGCAAGGAATAGCTGGACCAGGCGCTGGTTGTTGCGGACGTATTCGAACATGCTGAGGAAACCCGAAGTTTCAAAAAAAAAGCGAACCGAAAGTTCGCCCCACCGGCAGTGCAAATTGTACTATTAGATTCGTCGTCGCCCCGCCGGGCGATCCTCAGGGAGACAAGGGAGCGATGGATTCGAATGTAGGCTGGTGGGTGTGGGTGGTGGGCGGGGTGGTCACCGGCGCGCTGCCGCTGCTGGGCGACAGCCGGCTGCTCGGCCTGCTGCAGACGCTGGCCGTCGTCAGTTCGCCTTTCGTCATCTTCTCGACCGTGGGCGCCAAGTGGCTGCCGTTCGCGCTGTTCTACGGCGCACTCGCGCTCGTTTCCTCGTTCGTCTTCAGGCGCCGCACCGCCCGCGAGACCCAGGCGCGCGAGGATGCGCTCGCGGCGAAGAAGCGGAACTGGAGCTGAGGAACTCTCCGCGGATCAGAGCCGGCCGACGAGTTTCCGGATGAACTGGTTCGGACAAGCCGGGGTCGCCTCCGCCACCGCCCAGTTCGACAGGAACTGGTCGACGATCGGGCAGGCCTGCCCCGGCGGACATTGGTGTTCGTTGGAACAATCGGCCTGGCTTTGGTCAATGCGGACCCAGTCGTTGATCACCGGGCAGGCGCAGATCAGCGCATCGTAGCTGCACATGGCAGAGCCCCTTAGGCGTGGACCGTTCCAAGAATAGACGGCAGCCGGGAAACCGCAAGACACGGGGCAGCGGGGGATGGTGGGTGCTGACGGGCTCGAACCGCCGACATTCGCCTTGTAAGGGCGACGCTCTACCAACTGAGCTAAGCACCCGCTAGCGCCGCGGATTCTAGCAGACGCCGCAAATGACGACGCCGCCCGAGGGCGGCGTCGTTGTTTCACCCTTGCGGGCTCAGTGCGTAATGGCCGGCGGGGCAGGCGTTTCCACCGCCGGAACGTTGGTTCCGGCAGCCGGCGTATCGGGCAGCGGCTCGGGCAGGCGTTCGAGCGCCAATTCGAGCACCTTGTCGATCCACTTGACCGGCTGGATCTCGATGCGGTTCTTGATCGTATCGGGGATCTCGGCGAGGTCCTTGACGTTCTCTTCCGGGATCAGCGCCAGGCGGATGCCGCCGCGCACCGCGGCCAGCAGCTTCTCCTTCAAGCCGCCGATCGGCAGCACTTCGCCGCGCAGCGTGATCTCGCCCGTCATCGCCACGTCGGCGCGAACCGGGATGCCGGTGAGCGTCGACACCAGCGCCGTGGTGATCGCGATGCCCGCGGACGGGCCGTCCTTCGGCGTCGCGCCTTCCGGCAGGTGGATGTGCAGGTCGTTCTTCTGGTAGAAGTCCTCCTGGATGCCGAGCGCCTTGCTGCGGCGGCGCACGACCGTCAGAGCGGCCTGGATCGACTCCTGCATGACCTCGCCGAGCTTGCCGGTGGTCATGGTCTTGCCCTTGCCGGGCACGGCGACGGATTCGATCGTCAGCAGCTCGCCGCCGACCTCGGTCCAGGCAAGTCCGGTGACCTGGCCGACCTGGTTCTCCTTCTCGGCCATGCCGAACGAGTAGCGGCGCACCCCGATGTACTTGTCGAGGTTCTTGGCATTGACGATGATCTTGTTCTTGCGCGACTTCATCACCAGCGCCTTCACTACCTTGCGGCAGATCTTGGAGATCTCGCGTTCGAGCGCGCGTACGCCGGCTTCGCGGGTGTAGTAGCGCACGATGTCGCGGATCGCGTCGTCGGTGACGGTGAGTTCCTCGCGCTTGACGCCGTTGTTCTTCAGCTGCTTGGGCAGCAGGTAGCGCGTGGCGATGTTGACCTTCTCGTCTTCCGTGTAGCCGGACAGGCGGATCACTTCCATGCGGTCGAGCAGCGCCGCAGGAATGTTCAGCGTGTTGGCCGTCGCCACGAACATGACGTCGGAAAGATCGAAGTCGACCTCGATGTAGTGGTCCTGGAAGGTGTGGTTCTGCTCGGGATCGAGCACTTCGAGCAGCGCCGACGACGGGTCGCCGCGGAAGTCCATGCCCAGCTTGTCCACTTCGTCGAGCAGGAACAGCGGGTTCTTGACGCCGACCTTCGCCATGTTCTGCAGGATCTTGCCCGGCATCGAACCGATGTAGGTGCGGCGGTGGCCGCGAATCTCGGCCTCGTCGCGCACGCCGCCCAGCGCCATGCGGATGAACTTGCGGTTGGTCGACTTGGCGATCGACTGGCCG
>DASVZD010000108.1:0-2410 GCA_036391815.1 Rhodocyclaceae bacterium | reverse complement strand
GCTCGCGGCCTATCCGGCCGCGGCCGGCTACGCCTTCGCCCGGTTGCGCAGCGGCGCGCCGGCGCGCGACGCCATGCTGGCCGCCGGCCTGTGGCTGCTGGTCGAATGGCTGCGCGGCTGGCTGTTCACCGGCTTTCCGTGGCTCGCCCTCGGCTACTCGCAGTCGCCGCCGAGTCCGCTGGCCGGCTTTGCCCCGGTGCTCGGCGTCTATGGCGTCACGCTGGTCGTCGCGCTGGTGGCGGCGCTGGCGGCGCTGCGCACCCGGCGCGCGCTGCTGTTCGTCCTCGTGCTGGCGGGGACGGGGTTCGTGCTGCGCAGCGTGCCGTGGAGCCAGCCGGTCGGCGCGCCGCTGCACGTGGCGCTGCTGCAGGGCGACATTCCGCAGGGCATCAAGTGGGATCCGCAACGGGCGGTGCAGTCGCTGCAGACCTATGCGGCGCTGGCCCAGCGCCACCCGGCGGACCTGACCGTGCTGCCGGAAACGGCGATACCGCTGTTCTTCGATGAAACGCCCCGCCGGTTCCTCGAGGACATCACCCGGCACGGCCCGGTAGTGGCCGGCGTGCCCGTCCGGAGGCAGGGCAGCGGCGATACCGCCTACACCAATGCGGCGGTCGCCATCGTCCGCCGCGGCGACGACTTCAGCGCGCAAGCGTACGCCAAGCGGCACCTGGTTCCCTTCGGCGAATACGTGCCGCCGGGCTTCGGGTGGTTCTTCAACTTCGTCAGCATCCCGATGTCGGACTTCTCCCCCGGGCCGCCGATCCAGCCGCCGCTCGAGGTGGCCGGCCAGAAGATCGCGCCGACGGTCTGCTACGAGGACTTGTTCGGCGAAGAGCTGATCCGCGCGCTGCCGGCCGCCACGCTGCTGGTGAATCTTTCGAACACCGCATGGTTCGGCGATTCCCTCGCGCAGCCCCAGCACCTGCAGATCTCGCGCATGCGCGCGCTGGAAACAGCCCGGCCGATGCTGCGCGCGACGAACACCGGGATGACCGCCGCCATCGGGCCGGACGGCACCGTCGCCGCCGTGCTGCAACCTTTCAGCCCCGGCGCCCTGGACGTCCAGGTGCAGGGCTACCAGGGCGTGACGCCCTACATGCGCTACGGCAACACGGGGGCGGTCGTCCTGGCGCTGGCCGCCTGCCTGCCCGCCTTGATGCGGCGCAAGATGCGGCGCTAGTCGGCTCGCGTATACTTTCCGCTTCCTGCTCCAACCCCGACGATATGGATTCCGAGAAGATCGAATGGTCGCCGGCGCTGGCAATCGGCAATCCCACCATCGACCGCCAGCACGAGAAGCTGTTCCAGGTTGCCGCCGACATGGTCGAGGACCGCGACCAGATGCGCGCCATGCGCACGCTTGCCTCGCTCAGCGAGTACGTCGTCGTGCATTTCCGCGACGAGGAGAAGATGCTCGAGCAGGCCGGTTACCCCGGCCTGGCGGAGCACCGGAAGCTGCACGAAGCCTTTCGCATCCGGCTGGCCAAGCTCTATTCGAACGCTGCCGGGATGACGCTCGACGACATCGCCGCCCAGGTGCGCGTGCTCATCAACGAATGGCTGGCGAACCACATCATGGTGGTCGATCGCGAGTACGCGAAGTACCTGGCGGAAAAGCGCGGCGCCTGATCGTCGGGCGGAGCTAAGGCCGCCGCTTTCCCTGTAAAATCGCGCTTTTGCGAATTTTGCAGGCTCTTCCCATGGCGGCAGCGAAACCCACATTCCAGGAAATCATCCTCCAGCTACAGCAGTTCTGGGGCAAGCAGGGCTGCGCCTTGCTGCAGCCTTACGACATGGAAGTGGGTGCCGGCACCAGCCATACCGCGACCTTCCTGCGCGCGCTCGGCCCCGAGCCTTGGAAGGCCGCCTACGTCCAGCCTTCGCGCCGTCCCAAGGATGGCCGCTACGGCGAGAACCCGAACCGCATGCAGCACTACTACCAGTACCAGGTGGTGCTCAAGCCGGCGCCGGCGAACATCCTCGAGCTCTATCTCGGTTCCCTGGAAGCGCTGGGCTTCGACCTGAAGAAGAACGACATCCGCTTCGTCGAGGACGACTGGGAGAACCCGACGCTCGGCGCCTGGGGCCTGGGCTGGGAAGTCTGGCTCAACGGCATGGAAGTCACGCAGTTCACCTATTTCCAGCAGGTCGGCGGCATCGACTGCAAGCCGATCACCGGCGAGATCACCTACGGCATCGAGCGGCTGGCGATGTACCTGCAGGGCGTCGAAAACGTGTTCGACCTCAGGTGGACCGAAGGCCTGACCTACCGCGACGTCTATCACCAGAACGAGGTCGAGCAGTCGGCCTACAACTTCGAGCACTCCGACGCCGATTTCCTGTTCCACGCCTTCGGCGCGCACGAGAAGCAGGCCAAGCACCTGATGGATGAGAAGCTGGCGCTGCC
>DASVZD010000107.1:0-2376 GCA_036391815.1 Rhodocyclaceae bacterium | reverse complement strand
TCGATGCCGCCCTCCGACAGCATGCGGATCACGCCGAGCGCGTGGCGGCGCAGCGCGAACGGGTCCTTGTCGCCGGTCGGCACCTGGCCGATGCCAAACATGCCGGTGAGCGTCTCGAGCTTGTCGGCCAGCGCCACCACCGTGCCGACGCGTCCGCGCGGCAGGCTGTCGCCGGCAAAGCGCGGCTTGTAATGATCTTCAATTGCATCGGCGACGTCGGCAGGAAGGCCATCGTGCAGCGCGTAGTAGCGGCCCATGATGCCCTGCAGCTCAGGAAATTCGCCGACCATGTCAGTCAACAGGTCTGCCTTCGCAAGGAGTGCGGCACGCTCCGCCATCCGAGCGAGTTCGCCGCCGCCGAGTTCGTCTGCTATACCGCAGGCAATCGCCTGCACGCGGCCG
The DNA here is from genome assembly GCA_036391815.1 of Rhodocyclaceae bacterium. Classification (GTDB taxonomy): domain Bacteria; phylum Pseudomonadota; class Gammaproteobacteria; order Burkholderiales; family Rhodocyclaceae; genus Nitricoxidireducens. The sequence goes on along the minus strand of DASVZD010000107.1, from coordinate 1,974 downwards.
ACGCGCTCGCCCTGCGTACCGAGCTTGTTGTGATAGACGACTTTCGCCAGTCCCAGCACGCGCGAGTCGAGCGGCTTCTTGCGGTCCTGATCGAAGAAGAACTTGGCGTCGGCCAGGCGCGGGCGCACCACGCGCTCGTTGCCGCCGACCACCGCCGAGGCGTCGGCCGGGCGGATGTTGCTGACGATCAGGAACTTGTTGGTCAGCTTGCCCGCGGCGTCGAGCAGCGGGAAATACTTCTGGTTCGCCTTCATGGTGAGGATCAGGCATTCCTGCGGCACCTGCAGGAAGCTCTCCTCGAACTGGCCGATCAGCACGTTGGGACGTTCGACCAGCGCCGTCACTTCGTCGAGCAGCGCCTCGTCCTCGATCGGCCTGCCGCGGGCCTTGGCTGCGGCCGCTTCGAGCTGGCGCACGATTTCCGCGCGGCGCGCGGCGAAGCTCGGGATCACCGCGCCTTCGCTCTCCAGTTGCTGCGCGTAGCTGTCGCCATCCTTCAGCACGATGGGATCGCGCTCGGCCTCGAAGCGATGGCCATGCGTCTCGCGCCCGGCCGCCATGCCGAGCACAGAGATCGCAACGACGTCGGCGCCATGCAGCGCCACCAGCGAATGCGCCGGGCGCACGAAGTTGACCGTGCTCCAGCCGTCCGCCAGCTGGTAAGTCATGACCTTCGGGATCGGCAGGCCGGCGAGTGCCGTTTCGACCGCCTTCTGCAGGCCTTCGGCCAGCGTCGCGCCCTTCGCCGTGCTGTCGAAGAACAGCACCTCGGCCTTGCCGTCGGATTCGCGGCGCAGGCTCGAAACGGCGGAGGCATCGGCGCCGAGCGCACCGAGCTTCTTCAGCAGCGCCGGCGTCGCGTTGCCCGACGCGTCGAGACCGACGGCCACCGGCATCAGCTTCTGCGACACCTTGCGGTCGGCGGCCTGCGCCGCCACGGCGGTCAGGTGCGTGGCCAGGCGACGCGGCGACGCGTACGGCGTGACGACCGAAGCATCGGTCGCCAGGCCCTGGGTCTTCAGGCTCTGCGCCAGCGCCTGGGCAAAAGCTTCGCCGAGCTTCTTCAGCGCTTTCGGCGGCAGTTCCTCGACGAAGAGTTCGACCAGCAGATTCTTGTTGCTCATGTTCAGGCCGCCTTCTTCGCTTCGAGTTGCGCCAGCACTTCCTCGGCGTGCGCCCTTGGCGCCATCGGGAAGCCCAATCGCGCTCGGCTATCGACGTAGGCCTGCGCCACGCTGCGCGCCAGGTTGCGGATGCGGCCGATGTAGGCGGCGCGCTCGGTCACCGAGATCGCGCCGCGCGCGTCGAGCAGGTTGAAGGTATGCGCGGCCTTGAGCACCTGCTCGTAGGCCGGCAGCGCCAGCTTCTCTTCCATCAGGTGCTTGGCCTGCTTCTCATGCGCGCCGAAGGCGTGGAACAGGAAGTCGGCATCGGAATGCTCGAAGTTGTAGGCCGACTGCTCGACCTCGTTCTGGTGATAGACGTCGCGGTAGGTCAGGCCTTCGGTCCACCTGAGGTCGAACACGTTTTCGACGCCCTGCAGGTACATCGCCAGGCGTTCGATGCCATAGGTGATCTCGCCGGTGATCGGCTTGCAGTCGATGCCGCCGACCTGCTGGAAATAGGTGAACTGCGTGACTTCCATGCCGTTCAGCCAGACTTCCCAGCCCAGGCCCCAGGCGCCCAGCGTCGGGTTCTCCCAGTCGTCCTCGACGAAGCGGATGTCGTTCTTCTTCAGGTCGAAGCCCAGCGCTTCCAGGGAACCGAGATAGAGCTCGAGGATGTTCGCCGGGGCCGGCTTGAGCACCACCTGGTACTGGTAGTAGTGCTGCATGCGGTTCGGGTTCTCGCCGTAGCGGCCGTCCTTGGGCCGCCGGCTCGGCTGCACATAGGCGGCCTTCCACGGCTCGGGGCCGATGGCGCGCAGAAAGGTTGCCGTGTGCGAGGTGCCCGCGCCCACTTCCATGTCGTACG
>DASVZD010000106.1:0-8414 GCA_036391815.1 Rhodocyclaceae bacterium | reverse complement strand
AGGCGATAGACCGCGATGCCCGCCGTGAGCATCAGCGGCTGCGTGTTCACGGTCTGGTTGAGCGCCTCGGCCGGGCCTTCCGTCACGAGCTGCCAGAGGTCGCGGCCGAGCGCCTGCGATGCCTCGTCGAAGGTCGCGCGGATCACCGGGCTGTCGCCATAGGCGGCCATCATCCCAAGCGACTGGGAACCTTGCCCCGGGAAGACAAGTGCAAATTTCATTCGTTGGTCCTCAGAATTTCAGGAGCACGGCGCCCCAGGTGAAGCCGCCGCCGACGCCCTCGAGCAGCGCGGTGTCGCCGCGCTTGATGCCGCCGCGCCGGGCGGTATCGTCGAGCGCCAGCGGAATCGAGGCAGCCGAGGTATTGCCATGGCGGTCGACGGTCACGACGCATTTGTCGGCCGGCACTCGCAGTTTCTTCGCGGTAGCCGAAAGAATGCGGACATTCGCCTGATGCGGAATCAGGCAGTCCAGCTGCTCCAGCGGCACGCCGCCCGCTTCGGACACCTCGGCCGCCACATCAGCCAGCACCTTCACGGCAAACTTGAACACCGCCTGGCCGTCCATGCGCAGGAAGGGATCGCCGGTGACCTGGCCGCGATTGATCTGCCCCGGCACGTTCAGCATGCCGTTGTGGCTGCCGTCGGCATGCAGCGCCGTGGCCAGGATGCCCGGCTCGTCGCTCGCCTCCAGCACCACCGCGCCCGCGCCGTCGCCGAACAGCACGCAGGTGCCGCGATCGCTCCAGTCGAGGATGCGCGAGAAGACTTCGCTGCCGATGACCAGCGCGCATTTGTGCGATCCGGAGCGGATGAACTTGTCCGCCACCGACAGCGCATAGACGAAGCCGCTGCACACGGCCTGGAGATCGAAGGCGGCCGCGCCGTTGGTGATGCCGAGCTTGTGCTGCAGCAGCGCCGCGGTGCTCGGGAAAATGAAATCCGGCGTCGACGTGGCGACGATCACCAGATCGACGTCGGCGGGCGCCCGGCCAGCAGCTTCCAGCGCTTGCCGGCAGGCCGGCACCGCCAGCTCGCTGGCGGTCGTTCCAGCAGGCGCCAGGTGCCGCGTCCTGATGCCGGTGCGCTCGACGATCCACTCGTCGGACGACTCCAGCCCGTGGGCGGCGATCAGTTCGGCATTGCTGACGGGCGCGCCGGGAAGATAGCTGCCGGTGCCGGTGATGCGCGAGAACTTGGTTGTGTTTTTCATGCAGTGGCTGGCATGGCCAAGGCCATGCGCGATGCGATCTTTTCGGGAAGCCGCTGGCGCGCCGCCTCCGCGGCGCGTTCGAGGGCGGCGAAGAACGCCAGGGAATCGGCGGAGCCGTGGCTCTTCACGACGATGCCGTTGAGCCCCAGCAGGCTCGCCCCGTTGTAGCGGCGATGGTCGAAGCGGCGCTTGAACGACTTGAGGGCCGGCAGCGCCATCAGCGCGCCGAGCCGGGTCAGGAGGTTGCGGGAGAACTCTTCCCTGAGGCTGTTGCTGATCATCTTGGCCAGCCCTTCGGAAGCCTTCAGCACCACGTTGCCGACGAAGCCGTCGCAGACCACCACGTCGGTCGTGCCCTTGAAGATGTCGTTTCCCTCGACGTTGCCGTAGAAGTTCAGCCCGCTCTCGCGCAGCAGTTCGGCGGCGCGCTTGACCACGTCGTTGCCCTTGATTTCCTCTTCGCCGATGTTCAGCAGGCCGACGCTCGGGCGTTCCTTGTGCTCGAGCGCGGAGACCAGCATGGCGCCCATGATGCCGAACTGGAGCAAATGCTCCGGCTGGCAGTCGACGTTGGCGCCGAGGTCGAGGACGTAAACGTAGCCCTTGGCGGTCGGCATGGTGGTGGCGATGGCCGGGCGGTCGATGCCGGGCAAGGTCTTCAGCACGAAGCGCGAAACCGCCATCAGCGCGCCGGTATTGCCGGCCGAGATGGCGGCGTGGGCTTCGCCGTCCTTGACGAGATTCACCGCGACGCGCATCGAGGAATCCTTCTTCATGCGCAGCGCGATGGCCACCGGGTCGTGCATTTCGACGACTTCGGCGGCATTGCGCAGCCGCAGCCGTTCGCCGAACTCCTGCTCGGCGTTCCCCAGCAACGGACGCAAGACCTCCTCGCGGCCGACCAGAATGACGGCGCAATCCTTGTCATGCCTGAGGAATTCGAAAGCTGCCGGGACGGTGACCTCGGGGCCGTGGTCGCCGCCCATGCAATCGACTGCGATGGTAACTGCCATCGTGAAAACGGCCGGATGCGCTTACCGCAGCCGGCCGCCTGCGCGAGAGAAGATCACTCGCCCTTGGTCTTCAGCACCTTCTTGCCGCGATATACGCCAGAAGGGGAGATATGGTGACGCAGATGCACTTCGCCGGTGGTCGATTCGACGGCCAGGGGCGGGTTGGTGAGGAAGTCATGCGCACGATGCATGCCGCGCTTCGACGGCGACTTCTTATTCTGCTGAACAGCCATGTTGCTACTCCTTACTCAATGATCTTTCAACTTGGCCAGCGCCGCGAACGGCGACGGCCGGGGTTCCGCTTCCAACTTCGCCGGCAGTCCGCATACCTCGTGTCGCGGCGCTACCGGCAATGCCAACAGGACCTCGTCCTCGACCAGAGGCAAGACCGCCAGTTCGCGGCTCGCCTCGATGGCGTCGATCCTGTCGTCCTCCAACTCTTCGTCGGGCCATTCATCCCCCGCCCCCACCAGCATCAGCTTGCTGTCCACCGTCAGCGGATAGCTCATCGGCGACAGGCAGCGCTGGCATCGCAGATTCAAGCTGCCGGTGATGCGCAACTCAAGGAGGTTCTTGCCCTCCTCATCCCGCATTCCGTGCAGTTCGAACGCCAGCGAACCGGCCTGGTCGGCTAGCTGGTCGGACAGGCGAGACAACTCGGCTACCGCCACACTGCCGCTGAGGCTTCCGCCGTGGCGGGCAAAATCGGGACTGTCGATGACGGGTCCCGCGTTCGCCCCGACGACGGGCTGGTTTTCATGGCACGACATAAACCGTGAATGCTATCATGCCGCCCCCTTCCAAGTCAAAGAAATAACTAGGAAAAATCCCTCATGCCCCGCCTTATCCTGGCTTCGACCTCTCCCTACCGGCGCGAACTCCTGGGCCGGCTGCAAGTCCCGTTCGAGGTCGCCGCCCCCGAAACCGACGAGGCGCCGCTGGCCGGCGAGACGCCGGTGCAGACGGCCGAGCGGCTGGCCGAAGCCAAGGCGCGCGCCGTGGCGGCAAGCTTTCCCGACGCCCTGATCATCGGCAGCGACCAGGTCGCCTACCTGGGCGAGCGGCGTTTCGGCAAGCCGGGTACGCGGGAAAATGCTTTGGCCCAGCTGCGCACCATGAGCGGGCACAGCGTCGTCTTCCATACCGGGCTTTGCCTGCTGAACGCCGCGACCGGCCGCGTCCACCTGCGCGGCATCCCCACCGAAGTCCGCTTCCGCGAACTGTCGGACACGGAGATCCAGCGCTACCTGGATCGTGAGGATGCCCTGAATTGCGCGGGCAGCGCGCGCTCGGAAGGACTCGGCATCTCTCTGCTGGAGTACATGCGCGGCGACGACCCGAACGCCCTCGTCGGCCTGCCGCTGATTGCGCTGAGCGAAATGCTGCGCGCCGAAGGCATCGCCCTGCCTTGACCACGGGCGCCTTCTACCTGCTGCCCAGCGCGCTGGGCGACACCACCTGGGAGTGCTACCTCCCTCCGGCAACCCGCGAAGCCGCCTGCCGCCTCACCCGTTTCGTCGCCGAGAACGCCAAGACGGCACGCGCCGAACTCAAGCGCATCGGGCATCCGATGCCGCTGCGCGAAGTCGCCATCGAACAACTGCCCGAAAAGCTCGGCGCCGAGGACATCGAGCGCCTGCTGGCGCCCCTGCTGGCCGGCACCGACGTCGGCCTGATGTCCGAAGCGGGCTGCCCGGGCGTCGCCGATCCGGGCGCCCTGCTGGTCCGGCGCGCCCATGAACGGGGCATTCCGGTCAGACCGCTGGTCGGGCCGTCGTCCCTACTGCTGGCCTTGATGGCGTCGGGCCTGGATGGCCAGCGTTTCGCCTTCCACGGCTACCTGCCGCAGCGCGAGCCGGACCGGTCGAAACGGATTGCCGAACTGGAACGCGAGTCGGCGCGGCAGAACCAGACCCAGCTGTTCATCGAAACGCCCTACCGCAATGCCGCGCTCTTCCAGTCCCTGCTCGCGGCATGCCGGCCAGCCACGCTGCTCTGCGTCGCTGCCGACCTCACGCTGGCCACCGAAAGCGTGCAGACGCGGAAAATCGCCGACTGGCGCCGCTTGCCGGCACCCGCGCTGGAGAAGCGTCCGACCGTCTTCCTGCTGCTCAGCGCAGGCTGACCCGCGACAGCAGGTTGACGGCCCCCTCGGCCATGTTCGCGCCGAACTGCTTGGCGAACTTCTCCGCCAGGTTGGGCTTCACCGTGTAGTCGCGGATGTCCTCTGCCTTGATGACGTCGCGGGCGACGGACTCGACGCTGCCGAAGCCGTCGGCCAGCCCGAGTTCCACGCTCTTGGCGCCGGTCCACATCAGGCCGGAGAACATCTCCGGGGTCTCCTTGAGGCGCTTGCCGCGTCCCTTGCGCACCACGCCGATGAACTGCTGGTGGATCTCGTTCAGCATGTCCTGCGCGTGCGCCTTCTGGTCGGCATTCTGCGGGCTGAACGGATCGAGGAAGCCCTTGTTGGTGCCGGCGGTCAGCAGGCGCCGCTCGATGCCCAGCTTTTCCATGGTGCCGACGAACCCGAAGCCGTCCATCAGGACGCCGATGGACCCGACGATGCTCGCCTTGTCCACGAAGATCTTGTCGGCCGCCACGGCGACGTAATAACCGCCCGAGGCGCAGACGTCCTCGACCACCGCATAGAGCGGGATGTCCGGATGCTTGGCGCGCAGCCGGTACATCTCGTCGTTGATGATGCCGGCCTGCACGGGGCTGCCGCCGGGGCTGTTGATCAGCAGGATCACGCCCTTGGTGCCCTTGTCGTCGAAGGCCGACTGCAGCCCGCTGACCAGGTGCTCGGCATTGGCGTCGCCCTTCTCGCGGATCACGCCGGTCATCTGGACCAGCGCGGTATGCGGCTTGCCGTCGCCGATGCGATCGCTGCCGCCCCAGTCGATGGCGGCGAGCAGGATGACGGTCAGGTAGGCGAATCCCAGCAGCTTGAAGAAGATGCCCCAGCGCCGGCGGCGCCGCTGCTCTACCAGGGAGTCCTGCGCCAGCCTTTCGATGAGCTTTCTTTCCCAGCCGGGATCGTTGATGTCAGCCACGTGATGCTCCGTTGATGAGTTGCGGAGTATAGCGGTCGCTCAGGCGTTGGCACGCAGCCAGGAAGCCATTTCGGCAACGCTGGCAGCGCAGTGCAGCGGAACCTCCGCCTCCAACTGGCGGCGCGGATGGGCGCCGTAGGAAACCGCCAGGGCCTCGACGCCCGCATTCTTCGCCATCTGGAGATCATGGACGGTGTCGCCGATCATCAGCGTCCGGTGCGGCGCCACGCCGAACTCGGCCATCAGTTCCTCGATCATCTGCGGATGCGGCTTCGAATGGCACTCATCGGCGCAACGCGACGCGCGGAAATAGCTGCCCAGGCCGCTGTCGGCGAACGCGCGGTTCAGCCCGACACGCGACTTCCCGGTCGCCACGGCGAGGAAATGCTCCGCGCGGGCCAGTTCCGCCACCAGGTCCAGCGCCCCTTCGAACAGGCTCAGCTGGTGATCGCGCGCCAGGTAGTGGTAGCGGTAGCGCTCCGCCGCTTCCTGGTAGCGGTCGGGCGTCAGGTCGGGCATCGCGTAGCGCAGCGCGTCGACCAGCCCCAGGCCGATGATGTGCCGGGCGCGTTCGTCGGAGGGGACGGCCAGGCCGAGATCGCGCGCCGCCGACTGGACGCTGTCGACGATCAGCGCCGCCGAATCCATCAGCGTGCCGTCCCAGTCGAAGATGATCAGCTCAAAGCGCTTGGCCATCGCCCCATTCCCGTCGTTCGTTGGCGTCGAGCCGCGCCACGAAGGCCGCCAGTTCCGGCGGCAGCGGCGCCGAGAACTCGAGCGGCGCGTTCGACAGCGGATGCGGCAGCGCCAGCCTTGCCGCATGCAGGAACATGCGTTTCAGCCCGGCCTTTTGCAAGTCCTTGTTGAGCGCGAAATCCCCGTATTTGTCGTCGCCCGCCAGCGGGTAGCCGAGATGGGCGAGGTGGACGCGGATCTGGTGCGTGCGTCCGGTCTTCAGCTCGACCTCCACCAGGCTGAAATTCTGCCAGCGCGCCACCAGCCGCACCACCGAATGCGCGAACTTGCCCTCGGGGGACACGGCGACGCGGCGTTCCCCCTCGTCCGTCAGGTACTTGTGCAGCGGCAGGCGCACGTGCTGGACCGCGTTGCGCCATTGCCCCCGGACCAGCGCCAGGTAGCGCTTGGAGACGGCGCCGTCGCGGAACATGTCGTGCAGCCGCGTCAGCGCCGAGCGCTTCTTCGCCACGATCAGCAGCCCCGAGGTTTCCCGGTCCAGCCGGTGCGCCAGTTCCAGCAGCTTGGCTTGCGGGCGCGCCCGGCGCAATTGCTCGATGACCCCGAAGCTGACGCCGCTGCCGCCATGCACGGCCACGCCGGCCGGCTTGTCGATGATGATCAGCGCCTCGTCCTCGAACGCGACCGCGAATTCCCTCGCCGGTGCAGCCGGCTTGGCGGCCGCCTCCGCGACGCGTATCGGCGGCACCCGGACGAGGTCCCCCATCGCCAGCTTGTAGTCGGCTCCGATGCGCCCCTTGTTGACCCGGACTTCCCCGCTGCGCAGGATGCGGTAGATATGGCTCTTCGGCACCCCTTTGGCCCGGCGCAGCAGGAAATTATCGATCCGCTGGCCGGCGGCATCCTCGTCGACTTCGAGGATTGTTGCCGAATCTTTGCATAAATCATTCATCTCAAATACAATGTGTCTCGGTTTGCCGTTCCGCGACGGTACGCCCGACGGCCCGAAGCGGCGTCGGTGGTGCAGTTCCGGAACGTGGTTTCTCCCTCCGGCCAATCCGGTACGACGGCAGGAACCTTGGTGTGGGACCCCCGAGCGCCTGAACTCCGGCGCGGAAGAAAAAGTCCCGTTCGCAGCAGCCCAAAACCCAGGGCACTTCGCTGGCCCGAAGCAGCGATACTACTTGATGCGCGCTTTAAAGGCACGAATGCGCTGCGCCGACGGCATAGTCGACGCGGCCTGATAACAAAGACCGAACGTTTGCCAACCCGGGCTCGAATGAAAATCACCCCGCAAACCTGCTCCATGCCGCCCATGCGCTGACATAGGCGGCATGCGGTCTTTCGTGCCTCCCGCGCGCGGGAGCACTACATGAAACGCATGCTGTTCAATGCAACGCAGGCCGAGGAACTCCGCGTTGCGATCGTCGATGGCCAGAAACTGGTCGACCTCGACATCGAATCGGCCGCCAAGGAACAACGCAAGGGCAACATCTACAAGGCGGTCATCACCCGCATCGAGCCCAGCCTCGAAGCCGCCTTCGTCGACTACGGCGCCGAGCGCCATGGTTTCCTTCCCTTCAAGGAAGTCTCGCGCTCCTTCTTCAAGCACGGCGTCGACGCCGGCAAGGCCACCATCAAGGAAGCGCTGCAGGTCGGCCAGGAACTCATCGTCCAGGTCGAGAAGGACGAACGCGGCAACAAGGGCGCGGCTCTCACCACCTTCATCTCGCTGGCCGGCCGCTACCTGGTGCTGATGCCGAACAATCCGCGCGGCGGCGGCGTCTCGCGCCGCGTCGAAGGCGACGACCGCCAGGAGCTGCGCGAAGTGATGGACCAGCTCGACGTGCCGCAGGGCATGAGCCTGATCGCCCGCACCGCCGGCATCGGCCGCAGCAAGGAAGAGCTCGAGTGGGACATGAACTACCTGATGCAGCTGTGGCGCGCCATCGAAGGCGCCGCCAAGTCGCAGACGGGCGCGTTCCTGATCTACCTCGAATCCAGCCTCGTCATCCGCGCCATCCGCGACTACTTCCATGCGGAGATCGGCGAGATCCTGATCGACACCGACGACATCTTCGAGCAGGCCCAGCACTTCATGGCCACGGTGATGCCGGACAACGTCAACCGCATCAAGCGCTATCGCGACGACGTGCCGCTGTTCTCGCGCTTCCAGATCGAGCACCAGATCGAGTCGGCCTACTCGCGCCAGGTCAATCTGCCGTCGGGCGGCGCCATCGTCATCGACCACACCGAGGCGCTCGTCTCCATCGACGTCAACTCCGGCCGCGCCACCCGCGGCAGCGACATCGAAGAGACCGCCCTGCGCACCAACTGCGAAGCGGCCGACGAGATCGCCCGCCAGCTGCGCCTGCGCGACCTCGGCGGCCTGATCGTCATCGACTTCATCGACATGGAGTCGCAGAAGAACCAGCGC
>DASVZD010000105.1:0-2955 GCA_036391815.1 Rhodocyclaceae bacterium | reverse complement strand
ACCAGCGGATCGTAATTGATCGGCTCGCACTCGGCGCCTTTCTGCGGCATCGCCGAGGCGATGCTCAGCGTGCCGGCCTTGAACTGCTTGCGGCCTTGCGGCCACATGAGGGGCGGGTTGTCCTCGGGGTCGCCCGGCTGGCCGACCGTCACCATCATGTCCCAGCGCACCGGACCCTGCCGGGTGCGGTCGATCAGCGCCTTCTCCAGGAAGTCGTGGCTGGCCGTCTTCATCTGTGCGTCGGTGAGCCGCTTCTCGCCGTCCTCCGGCACGAACTCCCAGCGCACCAGCGTCGTCTTGCCGTCCTTGCCGATGAACTTGAACGTGTGGATGCCGAAGTAGGCGCTGTTGGCCCAGCTCGGCGGCGGATTGTTCTTCTGCAGGAACTCGGACTGCGCGACGGCATCCGGGTGGCTGGCGAGGAAGGCCTTGACCTTGGCCGGATCGGGCTTGCCGGTCTTCGGGTCGGGCCGCGTGGCGACGATGTTGTCGAAGAAGGTCTGCGGCGTCGCGGCGCCGAACATCGGCGTGTTGATCATGGTGATGTGCTGGAGCGCGCCGCCCGGCAGGCGGAACTCCAGCGCCATGCCGCGCGCGTTCTTCGCCGTGTCGGCGATGTTCGGGTTGCCGCCCGCCACCGAGAAGCGCGCCACCACCGGCACCGGCTTGCCGGAGAACAGCGCGGAGCGGCTGTAGGCGGCCGCTTCCCGCGTGCCGACGAACTCGCCGCGCGCGCAGGTGCCCTTGGTATGGTTGCGGCGCTCGCCCGGATGGACGCCGAAGTTCTTCTCGAAGCCGTCGATCACCTGCGGCGCGGTCACCTGCTCGCCCGCCGCGAAAGCCGCGACGGCGGCGCCGCCCGCCGCCATCGCCATCAGTACCTGTGCCGCCCGAACCATTGCCGCCTCCTCTCCTCCGGCCGGGGCCGGGCGTTATCTGTGGGGATGATGAACCATGCGCAGGTAGGACTTCAGCCGCGTCCAGCCTTCCGGATACTGCTTCTTCGCTTCCTCGTCCGACACCGACGGGCTGATGATCACGTCCTCGCCCGGCTTCCAGTTGGCGGGCGTCGCCACCTTGTACTCGGAGGTCAGCTCCAGCGAGTCGAGCGTGCGCAGCACCTCGCCCCAATTGCGCCCCGTGCTCATCGGATAGGTGAACACCGCCTTGATGCGCTTGTCGGGACCGATGAAGAACACGTTGCGCACGGTCGCGTTGTCGGCCGCGGTGCGGGTCTTCGGGTCGCCGCTGGCGTTCGGGTGGATCATGTCGTAGAGCTTCGCCACCCTGAAGTCGGGGTCGCCGATCACCGGGTAGCTCATCTTGCAGTTCTGGGTTTCCTCGATGTCCTTCATCCACTTGCGGTGGTCCTCCACCGTGTCCACGCTCAAGCCCAGCAGCTTGGCGTGGCGCTTCTGGAATTCCGACGCCAGCCGCGCGACGGCGCCGAGCTCCGTCGTGCATACGGGCGTGAAGTCCTTCGGATGCGAGAAGAACACCACCCAGTGGTCGCCGATCCAGTCGTGGAAGCGGATCGTGCCTTCGGTCGATTGCGCAACGAAGTCCGGCGCTTCGTCGCCGATGCGTACTGCCATGATTTGCCTCCTTTGCTCGATGCAGGCGGCCCGCCGGGCCAGGCCTGCATCAGGATTAGTCCGGGACGTCGCGGTGAAGTTCATGGCGCGCCGATGGTCCGCCGGGCGGCCGGAACCCCGCGCCGACGACGCGGTCTCATCGGCGTCCCGTGCGCGCCTTCAGCCTCTACCCCCGTTCCTTCCTGCAGCTGATCCTGCTGACCAACCTGCTGGTGGCGCTGCCGCTGCTGGCGGCGATCGGCTACGCGTCGTTCAAGCTCGACGACCTCGCGCGGCGCAGCGGCGAGGCGATGCGCCAGGCATCGCAAGCGGCCACGCTCGGCCGCGCCCTGCCGGAGGAGCTCGACCGCATGGAGCGCAGCCTGCGCCAATACGAGGTGCTGGGCGACCGCGCGCTGCTGGCCGGCTACGAGGCGGCGCGCGGCGACTGGCGCCGCGACGGCGCTGCCTATGCCGCCATCCCGCTGGCGGCGCCGGCGGCGGACGAGATCGCCGCGCTGCAGCAGGGCGAGGAGTCCGCCTACCGGCAGATCGGCCAGCGCGGCGGCCTGCGCGCGCTGGAACGCGCGGTCGCCGAGGCCAGGCGGCGCACCGGGCCGCTGCTGGGCCGCGTCGACCGCCTGGCGGAGGACGAGAACCGCGCGTTCCGCGTGCAGGCCGGGAATGCGCGCCGGCATCTGCAGTTCGCGGTCGGCACCGCGCTGGCCGCCGCGGCGATCCTGCTGCTGTGGAGCCGGCGCACCATGGAGCGGCTGTGGAGCCGCTTCGAGCGCGCCGTGCTGGCGCTCGGCGAAGGGCGCCTCGACCGCCGCATCCGCCTCAAGGGCCCGAAGGACCTCCAGCGCGTCGGCCGCCGGCTCGAATGGCTGAGGCGGCGCATGGCCGCCCTCGAGGAACAGCGCACGCTGATCCTGCGCCATGCCTCCCACGAGCTGAAGACGCCGCTGGCGGCGATCCGCGAAGGCACCAGCCTGCTCGCCGAGGGTGCCGCGGGGCCGCTGTCGGCCGAGCAGGCGAGGATTGTCGACATCATGCACGGCAACGTGCTGCGCCAGCAGGCGCTGGTCGAGAGCCTGCTCAAGCTCCAGCGCGCCGGCTTTGCCGGCGAGCGCATCGAGCCCCGGCCGATGCGGCTCGACGCGCTGGTGGAGCAGGTGCTCGCCACGCACCAGCTGGTCGCGCGCAACAAGCGGCTGCGCGTGGCGGGCTCGCTGGCGCCGCTGGAGGTCGCGGGCGGTCCCGAGCAGCTGACCGCAATCGTCGATAACCTGGTCGCCAATGCCATCAAGTTCTCGCCCGACGGCGGCAAGGTGGAGGTGCTGGTGAGCCGCGCCGGCGGCGTGGCGGCGATCGACGTCAT
>DASVZD010000104.1:0-3803 GCA_036391815.1 Rhodocyclaceae bacterium | reverse complement strand
CGTCGTCGCGTGGGCTGGATGGTTTCCCGCGACACCTCGGTGTTGGATGAGGAAGGCGTCTCCCGCGCCGCCGCCGAGTCGGTGCTGGAAAACGGCAACGACGCCATCTTCGGCACCCTGTTCTGGTTCTTCGTCGCCGGCGGTCCCGGCGCGCTGCTGTACCGGCTGGCCAACACGCTCGACGCCATGTGGGGCTACCGCGATGCGCGGCGCGTCCATTTCGGCTGGGCGGCGGCGCGCATCGACGACGTCCTCAATTTCATTCCGGCGCGGCTGACGGCGCTGACCTACGCGCTGCTCGGACGCACGGGGGTCGCGCTGGCGTGCTGGCGCACGCAGGCGGGCGCGTGGAGCAGCCCCAATGCCGGGCCGGTGATGGCAGCGGGTGCCGGCGCGCTGGCCGTGCGCCTCGGCGGCGCGGCGATCTACCACGGCGCTGCGGAGCAGCGGCCGACGCTGGGAGCCGGCGCGCCGCCGGCGGCCGCCGACGTCGGACGCGCCGTGGCGCTGGTGGAGCGCGGGCAATGGCTGTGGCTCGCCGTATTCGGCCTCGTCGCCGCGGGAGCCGCGCATGCTTGAGCACGGCGGCCGCCTGCGCGCAGCGGCGAGGCATTGGGGCATTCCGCTCGGCGACTGGCTCGACTTGTCCACCGGCATTGCGCCCGACGGTTATCCGGTGCCGGCGCCGTCGGCCGCCAGCTGGCGCTGCCTGCCGGAAGACGGCGACGGCCTCGAGGAGGCGGCGAGCGCCTACTACGGCAGCTCGCGCCTGCTGGCGCTGCCCGGCTCGCAGGCCGCCATCCTGGCGCTGCCGCGGCTGCGCCCGACGGGCGCCACGGTTGCGATATTGACGCCGACCTACGGCGAATACGCCCCGGCCTGGCAGGCGGCGGGGCACGCGGTACTCCGCTTCGCCGCGGCGGAACTCGAGACCGCCGCCGCCGACTGCGACGTCGTGATGCTGGCCAATCCGAACAACCCCACCGGCGAGCGCTTCGCGCGCGAGCGGCTGCTGGCGGCGGCGGACGTCCTCCACCAACGCGGCGGCAAGCTGATCGTCGACGAAGCCTTCGCCGACGCCGACGACAGCGAATCGCTGGCCGCCGTCGCCGGGAGCGCCGCCGCTTCCAACGTCGTCGTGCTGCGCTCGCTCGGCAAGTTCTTCGGACTGGCGGGCGCGCGCGTCGGCTTTACCATCGGCCGGCCGCCGCTGCTCGAGATGCTCGCCGCGGCGATCGGCCCCTGGGCTGTCGCGCATCCCGCGCGCGAAGCGGCACGCGCGGCCCTCTCGGATGCGGCTTGGCAAGGCGGACAGCGGCAGCGGCTGCAGCTGGCATCGGCGCGCCTGGCGCGGTTGCTCGATGCCGCCGGGTTCGGTGCGGCGGCGGGGACCGCCCTGTTCCGCTACGCGATCACGCCGCGCGCCGCCGAGATCCAGGCCGCGCTGGCGCGCCAAGGCATCCTGGTGCGCCTGTTCGCCGAGCCGGCCGCGCTGCGCTTCGGCCTGCCGGGCACCGAGCCGGAATGGGAGCGGCTGGCGGCGGCGTTAGGCCGAGCTGCCTAGCCAGAACGCCACGTCCATCTTGAGGAATTCGTCCCACGGCAGGTAGTGCGACCCGTCGCACGAGAAGGTCAGCGCGACGATGCCGTTGAACAGGTTGAGCGTGCCGGTGCGCAGGTAGAAGGTCTCGTCCACGAAGCGCAGCGAGCGCATGGCGTCGAGAATGGCGCGCACGCGTTCCTTGGGCACCAGCGCGCCGGCCGGATAGGGTTGCTTGGGGTAGGCCAGGCAGATGTCGGGGTTGATCAGCGTCTGGATGTCGAACAGCCGGTAGCGGTAGGGGTCGTCCAGCGTCCAGTACACCGCGCGGCTGCTCGAGAAGTGCAGCATCACGTGGTACATGCCGTGGTCGACCATCAGCTCCTCGATGACGCCGAGGACGGTCGGCAGGTGCCGGTCCATTTCGCTCTCGCTGCGCGTCTGGTGGAACACCTGGCTGCGGATCGAGGGGTCGCCGCGCATCTGCCGCCACTGGCGCTTCTCCTCGAAGCGCTCGCGCGTCATCGGCAGCTCGCTGAGGTAGAAGTCCGCGCCGAGGAAGCCCAGGGCGATGCCGGTCTCGCCGCGCACCAGCTGGATGGCGGTGAGCCCGGCGCGGCGGTCGCGCATGGTGATGTAGGAGCGCGACAGCAGGAAGCCGGCGGCCGGCTGCGATTCGCGCATGTAGGGGCGGTGCGAGCGGTCGCGGCCGAAGTCGGAATCGGTGGCGCCGTCGGCGCCGACGTTGTCCGAGATCTGCACGCCGTTGAGGTTCATGGCGTAGAGATAGCGGCAGTGCGGCACGTGGGCGAACTGGCGCGCCAGCTCGGCGTTGAGGGCGAAGCGGTCGCCCCAGTTGCGGACGCAGGCCACGGCGGCGTCGCGCAGCGGTTCCTCGATGATCTTCTTCAGTTCGACGCGTTGCTGGGCAACCGCTTCCTGGAGTGTATTCTTGCCGTTCTCCATGGTCCGCGAGCTTAGCAAATGCACCCGAAGCGTCTATTGATTCTGCGCATGCTGGCAACAGCGTTTCTCCTCGCGCTGCTGGCGCCGGCGCGCGCCGAGGTCGTGCTGACCGACGACAGCGGCGCCGAAGTGAGGCTGCGCGCCGCGGCGCATCGCATCGTCAGCCTGGCGCCCCACATCACCGAGCTGCTGTTCGCGGCCGGCGCGGGCGCCCGCATCATCGGCACCGTCGACTACAGCGACTATCCGCCGGCCGCCAAGCGCATCGCCCGCGTCGGCAGCTATTCGCAGCTCGACCTGGAGACGGTGGCCGCGCTCAAGCCCGACCTCGTCATCGCCTGGCAGAGCGGCAACCCGCCGGCCGCGGTGGCCAAGCTGCGCGCGCTCGGCGTGCCGGTGTTCGTCAACCAGCCCGACCGCATCCTCGACGTCGCGCGCAGCATCGAGCAGTTCGGCAAGCTGGCGGGCACCGAGGCGGACGCCAATGCCGCCGCCAAGGAGTTCCGCGACCGCTACGCGGCGCTGTCGGCGCGCTACGCCGGCCGGCCGAAGCTGCGCGTGTTCTACGAGATATGGAAGGAGCCGCTGATGACCATCAATGGCAAGCAGATCATCAGCGACGCCATCAGGCTGTGCGGCGGCGAGAACGTGTTCGCCGAGCTGCCGGCGCTGGCCCCGAAGGTGACGGTGGAAGCCGTGCTGGCCGCCAACCCCGACGTCATCGTGGCGAGCGGCATGGGCGAGGCGCGCCCCGAATGGCTCGACGACTGGAAGCGCTGGCCGCAGCTTGCGGCTGCCGCGAAGGGCAATCTCTACTTCGTGCCGCCGGAACTCATCCAGCGGCATACGCCGCGCGTGTTGGACGGCGCCGAGCGCCTGTGCCAGGACCTCGAGGAGGCGCGCGCCAAGCGCTGAGCGACAGCGCGACTAGAACAGGCTAGGAACGACGCGGTCGCGCTCGGCCAGGCGCTCGAGGCCCTTCGCGGCCGCGACGGTGGCGCCCTGCTCTTCGGCGTGCCGCAGGAAATTGTCGAGCGCCTTCGGCAGCGAGTAATCGACCTCGTGCCATTCGGCCAGGAAGGCCGCGAAGTCCAGGGTGACCGCCGCCAGCTTCCCGCTGCTCATCGGCACCAGCGTGACCCTGCCCCCGGCGTTCTTGACGACGATCGCGGTGGTGCGGTGGCTGTTGGTGACGACCATGGCGGGATTCCGGACTGGTTGGTGGCAGTCTATCCCTGTGGTTCAGCCGAAGACGCGGAGAAACGGGGGATTTGCCGCTGCTTTTCGCGTTCAAGCC
>DASVZD010000103.1:0-7318 GCA_036391815.1 Rhodocyclaceae bacterium | reverse complement strand
TGGCGTTGGCGAGGAAAGCATCGTCGATGGCCATGCCGGCGATCTTGTCGAGCGTGAATTCGGCGCCGCGGTCCTCGCCCAGCAGGCCGACTGCATCGGCGCGACATTGCCGGCAGTGGCGCATCATCGCCATGTCGCCTTCGCATTCGTCCTGAAGGGCCTTCAACTCGGCGGGCGTCGGGCTGCGCTGGCCCATGAGGCCGTAGAAGGTGCCGTGCGCCGCCTCGGCGATCAGCGGCATGACGTTGTGCAGGAAGGCGCCCCTGGCCTTGACCGCCTTCGACACCTCGACCAGATGCCGGTCGTTGACGCCGGGGATCAGCACCGAATTGACCTTGACCAGGATGCCGCGCGCGACGAGCATCTCCAGGCCCTTCTGCTGCCGTTCGATCAGGATGGCGGCCGCCTCCCGCCCGCGCACGCGGCGGCCCTGCCAGAAGATCCACGGGTAGATCTGCGCGCCGACGTCCGGATCGATGCAGTTGATGGTGACGGTGACGTGCTCGATGTTGTGCTGCGCCAGTTCGTCGATGCAGTCCGGCAGCGCGAGGCCGTTGGTCGACACGCACAGCTTGAGGTCGGGTGCCTTCTCCGCCAGCAGTCGGAAGGTGGCGAAGGTCCGTTCCGGATTGGCGAGCGGATCGCCGGGCCCGGCGATCCCCAGCACCGACATCTGCGGAATGGCCGCCGCCACGGCGAGCGCCTTCCTGACGGCCTGCTCGGGCGACAGCAGTTCCGAAACGACGCCGGGCCGCGATTCGTTGGCGCAGTCGTACTTGCGGTTGCAGTAGTGGCACTGGATGTTGCACGCCGGCGCGACCGCCGCATGCATGCGCGCGAAATGGTGATGCGCCTGTTCGGAATAGCAGGGATGGTTCTCGATCCTCTGCCGGATGGCGTCCGGCAGCGCTCCGGTGCGCTCGGGACTCGATCCGCAGCTGCCCGCATGGCAGCCGGCGTTCCGGGGAAGGGACACGTCGCTCTCCGCTGGTGGTTGACGCCTCCCCTAATGCAAGCCAGGTGCCAGCGGCTAAGCCCTTGATCCGCTTGGCGGCGGCATTGGCGATGTCGCAAACATCACAAAGCCGCCGACGCCCGACACAGCCTAGCCGGCCACCGGCAGCGTGAAGCGGAAGACGCTCCCCGCGCCCAGGCTGCTCGACTCGACCCAGATGCGGCCGCCGTGCGCCTCGACGATCTGGCGGCAGATCGAGAGGCCGAGTCCGGTGCCGTGCGGCTTGTCGGTCAGCGTGTCGCCGAGCTGCCGGAACTTGTCGAACACCTGGTCCTGGTGCTCGGGCGCGATGCCGATGCCGCTGTCGCGCACGTCGAACACCACGAAGCCGTCGCTGCGCGGCGCGGCGTTCGCCGCGATGGCGCCGCGCCGCGGCGTGAACTTGACGGCGTTCGACAGCAGGTTGATCAGCACCTGCTGCATGCGCGCGGCATCGCCCGCCACCGCGGGCAGGCCGGCTTCGGCCGACCACGACAGGTTGAGGTCCTTCTGCTCGGCCAGCGGCGCGACCACCGCGACGGCCTGCGCCAGCATCGCCGCCGGCTGCAGCGCCTCGAGCTGCCACTCGACCTTGCCCGATTCGAGCTTGGCGCTGTCGAGCACGTCGTTGATCAGCAGCGTCAGGCGCTCGCTCTCGGCCACCATGATGTCGAGGTTGCCGCGCACCTGCGCGACCGCGCGCCGCACCTTGTCGTCGGCGGCATCGACGCGCGGGAAGACGACCTCGTCGAGCTTCTTGCGGATCAGCCGCACGAAGCCGACGATCGAGGTCATCGGCGTGCGCAGCTCGTGCGAGACCGAGGAGAGGAAGGCGCTCTTCGCCTCGTTCGACGCTTCCGCCAGGTCCCGCAGGCGGCGGTTCTGCAGGCCCAGGCGCAGCACGTCGGTCATCATCGCGTGGATGCGCCGCGACACCGACAGCACCGTCACGATGAACAGGGTGCCGAGCGTCACCAGCGTGTAGCCGAAGGAGCCGCCGCGCACCAGGTGCACGCCGAGGAAGGGCAGCATCACCCACAGCATGAAGATCGAATAGTTGCGCGGCACCACCGAGAGCGTCGCCAGCGCCGCGCCGCACAGCGCCGGCAGCGTGACGGCCACCAGCACCTGGTGCTCGGCGCTCGGCACCTGGTAGAACAGGATCTCGCCGACGCCCCAGCCGAGTCCGGCGAAGAAGGTTTCCAGGCGGATGCGCCGGCACCAGTAGGCGACGTCGATGGCGTCGTCCGCCAGGCGCGTCAGCGCCCGCGTCGTGCGGAAGCGCCAGGTCGTCACGAACACCTGGTAGCCGATCCAGGCCAGCAGGGTGGGCCCCGCCAGTTCCCGCCAGAAGTAGAGCGTCAGCAGGACGGAGACGATCATCGCGGCGCTGAACGACGACGAGGCATGCTGGGTGAACAGCCGCACCTGCGCCTGGCCGACCTGGCGTTCGAGATCGGGATCGGGCGCCTCGGCGCCGCGTGCTTCCTGCATGGCTTCCGTCCTCATGGCTCAGCCGCCGGCAGCGTCAGGCTGAACACGCTGCCCTGGCCCGGGCGCGAGCGCGCCCAGATGCGTCCGCCGTGGTGGGCGACGATCTCCCGGCAGATCGCCAGGCCGAGTCCCGTCCCTTTCGGCCGGTCGAGCAGCGTGTCGCCCTGCCGCGCCTGCTGGAACTTGTCGAAGATGGCCTCGGCGTCCTCCGGCGGAAAGCCGATGCCGGTGTCGGCGACCTCGATCAGCACCCGCCCCTCCTCGTCCAGCCGCGCCGTCACCGCGACGCTGCCCTGCTCGGTGAACTTGGCGGCGTTGTTGAGCAGGTTGACCAGCACCTGCTGCAGGCGGTCGGCATCGCCGACGACGGGCGGCAGGCCGGGCGCCACCTCCACCCGCAGCTCGACCGCGGCCTTCGGCTCGAAGGCGCCGCGGGCGGCGGCGACCGAATCCTCGATCAGGGCCCCGGCGTCGAGCCGATCGGCGCGCCATTCCACGCGGCCCGCCTCGATCTTCGCCAGGTCGAGCACGTCGTTGATGAGCCGCGTGAGGCGGTCGGATTCCTTGAGGATGATGCCGACGTTGTCCTGTATCCGGCTGCAGGGCTTGGCCAGCGCGGCGTCGGCTTCCGCCAGCCCGGCAAAGCTGCGCTTGAACTCGCGCTCCACCAGGGCGGCGAAGCCGCGTATCGACGTCAGCGGCGTGCGCAGTTCGTGCGACACCGACGACAGGAACTCCGACTTCAGCCGGTCGAGCTGCTGCAGCCGCGCGTTGGCCTGCTCCAGCTCCGCCGTGCGCGCGCGAACGCGGGCGTCGAGGTGCTCGACGCTGTCCTGCAGCGGGGCGACCAGCCGCTTGACCAGCATGTAGGCCATCGCCAGCGCTGCCAGCATGGCGACGCCGAACACCGCCAGCGTGCGGTTGCGCAGCACCTGCGCGCTCTCGTCGAGTTCGTCCACGTAGATCGACGAGCCGACGTACCAGTCGAAGTCGGCCGCATGGCGCACCCAGGAGATCTTGTCGTAGATGTAGCGCCCCGGATCGTCGGGCCGGTCCCACTTGTAGCGCAGGCCTTCCGGCTTGTCGGCGGCCTCCATCAGCAGCTGCGACAGCGGCCGGCCGCTCGAGGGATCGACGGCGTCGGCGAAGTTCTTGTTCTCGAGGTTCGGGTTCGGATGCGCGAGCATCGTCAGCGAGCGGCCCTCGAAGACGTAGAGGTAGCCGGTCCTGGCCAGCCGCGTCTGGCGCAACCGCTGGCGCAGGGCTTCGATGGCCGCGGCGCGGCCGGCCTGGAACGCCGACTCGATGTCGTCGACGTAGACGCCGGTGCCGACCACCAGGGCGAAGAAGGGAAGGTGCCGGTAATAGGTCAGCTTTTCGATATGCCGCACATCGCCCAGGCGGCGCCACCAATACGAATGGAAGCCGTCGCCGTGCGCGCGCGCGCCGGCCACCATCGGCGGGACGATGAGATTGCCGCGCACGTCGCGCTTGTCCGAGAAATCGGCGCCGTTGAGCTTGGGATCGGGGTGCGAGACCAGCACGGAACCGTAGTCGGAGGCCCAGACGTAGTCCTCCTTGCCGAACTTGATGTGCCGCAGCTCCCCGAGCAGCATCGCCTTGGCTTGCGCCTTGCCGAGCCGCCCTGCCTTCACCTGCCCCTCCAGCCAATCGCTGCGCGACGCCACGACGGCGACGATGTCGCGCAGTTCCTGCTTGCGCGCGGCGATCAGCGACTCGCGGTAGTTCTGCAGGTTGCGGCTGGTCTCCTCGACCGACGCGAACACCTCGTTGAGCAGGTTCTTCGCCGATTCCTGCTCCAGGCGCTCGGCCGTCTGCTGCATGAACGGCACCGCCAGCAGGTACATGGCCGCGAACAGCGCGGCGACGACGGCGGCCGTGGCGGAGAACAGGCGGACGAACAGGCTGGAAGCCTTCAAGACACCGCTTCTCCCAGGTAGCGTCCGACGTCGACGGCGTCGATCTGGGCGGGCGCCAGATAACGGTCGGCATAGGCCTTGTGCAGGTCCTCGCGCAGGAACAGGTCGAACAGGTCGCCGTCGATATGCCCGTCGCGCTTCATCTTGTGCATCACGTCGATGGCCCAGCTCAGCGTGCTGGGCTTGCGGTAGGGCCGGTCGGGGGCGGTCAGCGCCTCGAAGATGTCGGCGATGGCGACGATGCGCGCCGGGATGGAAAGATCCTCCTCCCTGAGCCCGCGCGGATAGCCGCCGCCATCGAGGCGCTCGTGGTGGCAGGCGGCGTATTCGGGCACGTTGCGCAGCTCCGGCGGGAACGGGATCTGCGACAGCATCTTGAAGGTATGCAGCGCGTGGTCCTCGATGATCTTGCGCTCGCGCGGGTTGAGCGTGCCGCGCGGGATCAGCAGGTTGAACAGCTCGTCCTCGGTGAGCAGGGCCTGCTCGGCGCCGCTGCCGTCGCGCCAGCGCCGTCCGGCGATTTCCCGCAGCCGCGCCGCGTTGGCCTCGTCGATGAATTCGCCCCCGCGGTTGGCCTTCTCGAGGAAGGCGAGGTCGGCGTCGAGGGCCCGCAGGCGCTCGTCGCGCTCGCCCTCGGCCCGCTCGCGCGGCGTGCCGCCCGCCAGCGCGTCGCGGAAGCCGATGCCGACGTCGCGGCGCAGCAGCTCGAAGCGCAGGCGGACGAGCGCCATGCGGTCGGTCATGGCATCGAGCTTGGTCGCCTTGTCGACGACCCATTCCGGCGTCACCACCTTGCCGCAGTCGTGCAGCATGGCGGCCAGCTCGAGCGACTGACGCTCCTCCTCGTCCAGCGTGAAGCCGGCGAGCGGCCCCGACTGCGCGCGGTTGGCCGCGTCGGCGAGCATCAGCGCGATTTCCGGCACGCGGCGGCAATGCCCGGCCGTGTAGGGCGACTTGGCGTCGATGGCCGTGGCGATGACGCGCACGAAGGCATGGAACATCTCCTGCTGCGCCGCGTAGAGCTGGGCGTTGCGCAAGGCGGTGGCGGCCACCGCGGCCAGCGCCTGGGCGCGCTTCATGTCGCCGGCGGCGAAGGCCTCGGCGCGGCCGGACGCCAGCACCAGCAGTCCGAGGCGCTCGCCATGCGCCACCAGCGGCAGCCACAAGAGCGCGCGGAAGGCCATCGCCTCGCCCCAGCCGCCGGCCGCCCGCACGTCGTCGTCGATGTCGCCGGCCGGGCTGGCCGCCATCGCGGCGAACACCGGGTGGCGGCGCAGCCGCGCGAACTCCTCCGCCGCGCTTGCGCCGAAGGCGGCGACCGGCTCCTGGGCCAGGTCCTCGCCGTCGCGCAGGAACACGGCGCCGAAGTCGGCCCGGTGGCTGTCGAACTCGTGCAGCAGCGCTGCCGCCACCGCCGCCGGCTTCAGCGAGTGGTTGAGGTCCATCACGGCGCGCTGCAGCAGCGCCATCTCGCGATAGCTCTCGAGCGTCTCCTGGCCGACCTCGCGGCGCGCATGCTCGGCTTCGAGCAGGGCCTGCAGCGCGTAGATGGTCGCCTCGCCCCAGGCGCGCGCCTGCGCTTCCGCGCCCGCCGGCGGCGCCACCAGCAGCGTGCCGACGCGCGCCGTGCGCAGCTTGAGCGGATGGTTCTGCAGCCCGGCGCGCTCCACATAGACGGCGGCCGCCTCCTGGCGCAACCGCTCGGCCTGCGGACCGGCCGCGGCCAGGCACTTGTCGCCGAACCACAGCGCGGCGCTGGCACCCTCCGCCAGTTGCGGCAGGGCCAGCTCCAGCAGGCGCTTGGTCCAGGCCGGCTTGAGGCCGCGCGCCAGCGCCGTCATGATGCCCGCAGGATCTCGTCGGCCAGCGCGAGGATTTCGTCGGGATCGAAGGGCTTGGTGACGAAGCGGTGGGCGCCGGCGTCGAGGCCGCGCGTGCGGTCGGCCTCCTGTCCCTTGGCCGTCAGCATGACGACGGTGGTGTCCGCGAGATCGGGATTCTTGCGCACCGCGGCGCAGACTTCGTAGCCGTTCATCAGCGGCATCATGACGTCGAGGAACACCAGCCGCGGCCGCTCGGCCTCGATCAGCGCCAGCCCCTCGGCGCCGTTGGTGGCCAGCAGGATCTGCGGCTCGCCGTCGAGATCCTCGAGGGTCTGCTCGAGCAGCGCGCGGATATGGACTTCGTCGTCGACGATGACGATCTTGGTGTTGTCGGTCATGGCTCGTTTCCTTCGTTGAGGGTCCCGCCCGCCAGCACGGGCAGGGGAATGACGTTTTCGCCGCTGTCGGACACCGGCATGATCATCACCCGCAGCGCGGGCGACGCGTGGAGCAGTTCGATGTCGACCTTGCCGAGCAGGTCGACCGGAACCGCGACCATGCCTTCGAAGCCGGCGCGCACGCGCTCGGCCAGCTGGGCGGTGGAACAGAAGTCGACCTTGCACTTGGCCGAGAAGCTCTCGGGGATCACCGCCTGCGCGCGGCCCTCCTCGTAGAGCACCAGGAATTCCAGGCGGCGCTGGCCGGCCGGCTCGTCGTGCAGCAGGATGCGGATGTTCTCGATGAAGCGGTGCTCGTCGAGCGGCTTGGGCATGGCGAGGTCGCCGCCGGCGCTGTCGAAGCCCGGGATGGCGGAGATCACCATGATCGGGATGTCCTTGAGCACCGGATCGGCGCGCAGCCGGCGGATCGCCGTGCGGCCGTCCATCACCGGCATCGATAGATCCATGGTGATCAGGTCGGGGCGGTGGCGCTGGACCGCCGCCAGCGCCGCCTCGCCGTCGGACGCCGTGTTGACCGCGTAGCCCTGTTCCTGCAGCAGCTGGCTGAAGTAGCTGCAGATGGCGACGTCGTCGTCGACCACCAGCACCCGGCGGCTCGCGGCGGAC
>DASVZD010000102.1:0-12845 GCA_036391815.1 Rhodocyclaceae bacterium | reverse complement strand
CGTCCACTTTACGTTAGACCTCACATGCATCCACCCACACATACCGGGCCCCACGGCCTAGCGGAGTTCGCCGACGAATGCGCGTCCGCACTCCTCTCGGAACCGCAGTACAACTTTTCATTTCCGGTTGGTTGTTCGCTTCAAAACTGGCCTATCGCCGAAATCAAGGCCGCCAACGAAGACTTCCTGAAGTCACTACGTGGTCGAGCAAATGTATATGCACTGTTTGTTCGACGGTCGAGTGCAGCGCAATGGCTGCCCGTATACGTTGGCGAACGAAAGAGTGCAGGTCTGCGTGATCGGTTAACGCAGCATCTCATCACCAAGCATGAACAAACTGGATCAATGCTTGAGGCCGTCAAGACAGCGGTTGCAGCAGGTGAAGAGATTGGCATTTCGTTCATCAAGGTTCATCCAGAGTCGCTGAGGCTGTTCGTCGAAGAAACGATCATTGCCAAACACAAGGAGAAGCTATCGTGGAACATTCACGGGTGAGGTCTAACCCTGCGTTCGAGGCGACCTGCGCGAAAAGCCGCGCAGGCGCCTCAACTCCACGTTCGACATCTCATCCGAGGATCTTTCCCCATGTTTAGCTCTCAACTGAAACCCGAGCAGGTGTTCACGCCGCGCTCCGCCGAGGTTAATCCGGAGATGTATGTTCCGCGGCCGGCTCTCGAAAAGGCGTTGAAGTTAGCCCTGAGAGGAAATCTGCACATCATCATCCACGGTGAAAGTGGGACCGGTAAGTCGTGGCTGTATAAGAAGACCTTCAGAGATTCTGGTGTTCAATTTCTCGTTGCCAACCTTGCGAACGCATCTCGTCTTGGCAGTATTTCCGCTGAGCTGAAGAATCTCATTGACCGTGAAGGTGATGCAGTCAAGACGGGCTATGAGGAAGAGAAATCCGCCGAGGTCAGCGCTCTTCTGGCAAAGGGCGAACTGTCTCACACCGGACAATACGACATTGGCCAGATGGAGCCATTTGAAGCCGCGCTACGGTTCCTACGAAACAAAGCTGGCAGTAACACTGCCGTCCTTGTGTTCGACAATCTAGAGGCAGCATTCACTGAGCCGTTGTTGAAGGAGCTAGCTGATCTCGTCATTCTCTGCGACGACGAACGGTACTCAAAGTACGCCATCAAGATACTGATCGTCGGCGTCCCCAGTGGCATCAAGGAATATTTCTACAAAACGCCACATCATTCCACTGTTGCGAACCGGCTAACAGAACTTCCCGAGGTCGCCCGGATGGAACGTGATGAGTGCTTCTCGCTGGTTAGCCGTGGGCTAATAGAGAAACTGCGATACGAAGTACCGGAGATCGACAAGGTAGCTCGGCACGTCTCATGGATTACCGACCGAATTCCGCAAATGGTTCATGAGTATTGCCTGGAGCTGGCATTCCTCGGCGAAGAAACTAGGTCTCTCGGCCAGGAGAATGCTTCGGCGGCGGATGTCGCTTGGCTGTCCAAGTCTCAGTACTTCGCATATTCCGCAATCGAGTCACACATGAACGAACGAGATACCAAAGCCGGACGACGTAATCAGACCTTGTATGCACTGTCTCTTTGCGACGGGGAAGAATTTAGGGCTCCTGAAATCGAAGCGTTTGTCAGGGCGGAGTTTCCGACGTCCACTGATGACACAGCCCTAAACGTTCCTCAAATGATGTCTCAACTCTCATCGGGAGAGCGCCCGATCGTTCGTCGGTCTCCCAAAGGCGATGCTTTTGCATTTGCTGATCCGCGATACAGGATGGTCTTGCGAACCATGCTAAACAAAACGGCGGACGAGAGGGTTGAGCGGCTTCCTGTCTCGAAGCGCTGAAGATGTCGAACCCATCATTCCACCGGACCTGCGCGAAAAGCCGCGCAGGCCGCTCACTTCCACGTTGAGCGACATAATCCCACTCTCAGAACTCGTCAGAATAATCGTGACCAAGTCCACCGCCACCTATTGGAATGTATTGAGTTCGCAAGCACGCGAACGCTGGGCGCCCGTCAAAGGGCTGGCGGGCATTGCCGAGGAACTGACCCTGAGCATCGATGAAGAGTCGGGCGAGTACACGAAACTGACCCGCTTTCTGCCGGGAGCTGACACAACCGCCTTCGGCGGCAAGACGCATCCCTACCCTGAAGAAGTCTTCATCATCAGCGGCCGTCTCTACGACGCGGCCTTTGAAATGTGGCTGGAGGCGGGACACTATGCCAGCCGGCCGCCTGGAGAACTGCATGGGCCGTTCAAGACCGACGTTGGGTGCGTGGTGCTGGAGATATCGTTTCCCAATCGCGTCGGCTAGCCAAGTTACGAACGACACATGATGCAAGTACTCATAGTCGGCTCCGGGAAATTGGCGACGGAGCTGCTGGATCGGCCGTCGCTTGGTTCGCTGAAGGTTCGCCGCTGGTCGGATGCTTCGGCAACCAAAGGTCGCTCGATCGTGGTCCACGCGGGATCGGGCAGAGAACTCGACCGGGTCATCGCCTATTGCCGCGAAACCAACTCCACGCTTGTCGAGTTGGCCACCGGATCGCAACTCGAAATCGCGTCGCCTGCGTTTCCGGTCGTCTTGTGCCCCAACACCAACATCCTCATGCTGAAGTTCATGAACATGCTGGCGAGAAGCGGGAAGCTGTTCGCGGGGTACCACATCGAAGTCGCCGAATCGCATCAAGCCGGGAAGCGCTCCGCTCCGGGAACCGCGATTGCCATTGCGCGATCCTTGGGGCTTTCCGCTGACGACGTGATTTCGGTGCGCGATCCCGAAGTGCAGTCGGCGGCTTGGCGCATCCCCGCGGAACATCTGGGCCGCCACGCCGCGCACGCCGTTCTCATCGAGGACGGGGCTTGCCGCATATCGCTGGAAACGAGGGTGTTTGGAGCATCGCCCTACGCAGACGGCGTCGCCAGGATCGTGTCTGCGGTCGCCGCTCATCGGCTCGAAGACCGGGTGTATGCGATCGACGAGTTTATCGAGAACGGGTGGGTGTAGGCCGAGTCTGGCGCTCTCCCCTGTATCCTCACACCACAAGAGTCTGGAGTCCCGTTCATGTTCGTCGTGCTGCTGAACTACATCAAGCCGTTGTCCGAAGTCGATCGCTTTGTCGGCGAACACCGCGAGTTCTTGGAACGCCATTACGCATCGGGACATTTCCTGCTGTCCGGGCGCAAAGAGCCGCGCACGGGCGGCGTTATCCTGGCGGTTGCGGGAACGCGCGCCGAAGTCGAGAGCATCATCCGGAGCGATCCGTTTCACCGAGAGCGGATCGCCAGCTATGAGATCGTGGAGTTCATTCCTTCCATGTCGGCGGAGCGCCTTGCCAGTCTCATCCCCTAGCCGCGCAGCCCGACCTCCGGGCGATTCACTGAAAGGAAGTCATCTTGTTCCGCAAGGCAAACCCGAGGGACTACACGACGGTCCTTCCTGGCATTGAACTCAAGACGCTGGTGTTCGGCGACAAGACGCTCTTTTCCGAATTCAGGATGAAGGCAGGCAGCCGATTGCCTGCGCACTCGCACGTTCATGAACAGACCGGCTATCTGGTGGAGGGAAATATCCGCCTCACCATCGGCGACGAAACGTTTGCGGTGGAGCCGGGCGACAGCTGGTGCATCAAGAGCAACGTCAGCCACAGCGCAGAGATACTCGCCGATTCAGTGGCGATAGAAGTGTTCTCGCCTGTTCGAGAAGACTACTTGCCGGGCCGATAACCGGCGGCGGTGGGTCGGGGGGTCGCCGATTTTGCGACCGCCGCGGCGGCGGCGCGCCGGACGGGGAAGTCCGGCCGCGTTGTCCGAGCGAAGCGAGTTTAGCGGCCGGCCGGCCGGCGTGTCGACGGCGCGGGAACCCCGCAGGGGCGGGAGCGCATGAGGCGACACCCCGGCCCACCGCAGCCGCGCCGCAGCAATCAAGGCATCTCGGGTTTGGACAACAGCAACCACAACACGCATATCTGCGCCATGCCGCTGACCGTCATCGCGCAGCCGGTGAAGAAGCAGGCGGCCACCAGCGTTTCCAGCAACATCTCGAAGACGCAGCCGAGCACGAAGGCGATGGCGGCGAGCACGAACCAGCGGCGCAGGTAGGTCGGGAGATGGCGCCGCATCGCCTTGTTGTGGCGCCACGTGGCCTGGCGCTCGAAGACGGTGCGGGCCTTGGCGAAGTCGGCGAACAGCCAGTCGAAGAAGACGTAGCGGTAGAGCAGCGTCGAGAAGCGCAGCTCGCAGACCGTCGCCTGGGTTTGGTTCTTCTCCATGTCGCTCCCAGCTTAGACGAGCGCTGGGAAGCGCGCTTCTAGTTCAGCTTCTTCTTGTCCGGCCGGTGCACCTTGACGACCGCCTTGTCCTGCGGCTCGTCGGCGAAGCGCGGGCGATCGTCGCGGGCGACGCCGGCCTGGTCGGCCAGCTCCGCTTCGCGTTCGGAGATGAGGCCGAACAGCTCGCGGATGCTCTCGACGGTGGTCTCCTTGAGCGGATGGGGCATCCCGGGCCTGGGCGCGGTGTCCTTGATGATGTTCCCGAGCGCAGCGCGCAGCAGCCTGAGTATGCGGCGCTCCTTGGCCGATGCTTCGTCGTTCATTTCGTTCTCCGGGGGATGGGCTGACGCGATGATACAGGGTGATACGATCGCGCCGTGATTCCGACCTTCCCTGTCCGCTACGTCGATCCGGTCTTTCGCCCGCCCAGCGAGGCCGAGTCGCTGATCCTGCCGCTGACCGACGGCTGCTCGTGGAACCATTGCACCTTCTGCGAGATGTATACCGATCCGCAGAAGGCCTTCCGCGCACGGCGCGAGGACGAGGTGATGGAGACCATCCGCCGCTGCGGCGAGAGCTTCGGCGACCGCGTGCGCCGCGTGTTCCTGGCCGACGGCGATGCGCTGGCGCTGCCGTCGCGCCGGCTGCTCGCCGTGCTCGACGCGATCCGCCGGCACCTGCCGGGCGTGCATCGCGTGTCGAGCTACTGCCTGCCGCGCAACCTGCGCAAGAAGACGGATGCCGAGCTGAAGGCGCTGGCCGAGGCGGGGCTGTCGCTTGCCTATATCGGCGCCGAATCGGGCGACGACGAGGTGCTGGCGCGGGTGAGCAAGGGCGAGACCTTCGAGACCACGCGCGAGGCGCTCGACCGCTTGGGCGCGGCCGGCATCCGGCGCTCGGTGATGATCCTCAACGGGCTGGGCGGCACGGCGCTTTCGGCGCAGCATGCGGACAACTCGGCGCGGCTGGCCAATGCCGCGCAGCCCGAGTTCCTGGCCACGCTGGTGGTGAGCTTTCCCAGGGGCGAGGCGCGCTTCCGCGCCGGCTTCCCCGGCTGGGAGCCGCTCGACCAGCACGGGCTGTTCGCGGAGATGGAGCGCTTCCTCGCCGAGTTGGAACTCAAGCGCACGGTGTTCCGCAGCGACCACGCCTCGAACTGGCTGGTGCTGAAGGGCACGCTCGGCGCGGACAAGGCGCGGCTGCTCGATCAGGTGCGCGTCGCCATCGCGGCACCGGGCGAGGCGGGACTGCGCCCCGCCTGGCGCCGCGGGCTCTGAGCTACCCGGCACGCAGCGCCACCGGCTGGCGCAAGGCCGCCGCATCGAGCCACGCCGACTTGGTGCATGGCGTGCGCGTGGCGAGGGCGGCGCGCAGCGCGGAGAGCCAGAAATCCACGACGGCGGGATGGGCGGCATCCACCGGATGGATGCCGAGCCGCAGCAGCGGCGCACCGTGCAGCGCGCGCAGCAGGCAGCGATTGAGCAGTTCGAAGGCGATCCGCCGCACGCCGGTGCGCACGCTCCACACCAGGCTCGCGCTCGGGTGGGCCCGCCAGTCGGGCAGCGCATAGAGGCAGCGCCGGCTCGAGGTATACGCGAACGGGAAGGAGGCGAGCACATTGCGAGCGCCTTCGCCGAGCAGCCAGGCCGGCGGCACGAAGCCGCGCACCGGCCAGCCGAGCCGCATGAAAGTGTCGAGCCCGCGCGCCAGACGGGCGCGCGCCGAGCGTTCGCCGAGCGCCGCGAATTCGCCCTCGCCGGCGGTGAGCACGCGGCGGCGGAACCACTCGGCCGGCGTCGCCGCCGGCAGGTCGTCGAGATGGAAGCAGCCGTGCATGGCGATCTCGTCGCCGCGCGCCAGGCGCCGCTCGAGCGCGCCGACGAAGCGCGGCACCGCATCGATCGGCCGGCCGCGGTGATACTCGGGGACCACCAGCAGCGTCACCGGCACGGTCGCCTGCGCGTCGATCGCCGCCAGCAGCCGCTCGCACGCCGGCCAGGTGGCGGGTGCGACGTCGTGCAGCACGACGCAGAGACCGCGTTCAGCCGACGGCACGGGCGAGCCCCTCGATGGCCCCGACGTCGCGGCAGCCGAGCAGCGCCTCATAGCCGGCCAGCAGGCCGCGGAAGCAGCGGTCCCAGGTCCACTTCGCCTCGACCGACTGCCGCGCGGCGCGGCCCATGGCGCGCACGTCCTGCGCGAACAGCGCCTCGATGGCTTCCGCCAGGTGCGCCGGGGCGCTCGATCTCGCCAGCGTGCCGGTCGCCGGCGTGATCAATTCGGGAACGGCGCCGGCATCGACGCCGACGGCGGGAATCCCGCTGGCCATCGCCTCGAGCACGATCAGGCCGAAGGTCTCCGCGTCGCCGGCATGGACCAGCGCGTCGCAGCTCGCCAGCAGGCTGGCCAGTTCGAGCGAACCGACATAGCGGGAGACGACGCTCGCGTTGCCTTGCGCCGGCGCCTGCATGCGCGGCCCGACCAGCAACAGGTGGTAGCGCGGGCCGAGCCTCCTGAAGGCTTCGAGCAGGTGATCGAGATGCTTCTCGCGCGCGTTGCGCCCGGCGAAGGCGAGCAGCCGCGCGCCGGGCGCCAGCGCCAGTTCCCGCCGCAGCCGCCGGCTGCGCCGCAGCGGATGGAAGCGCTGCGCGTCGACACCCAGCGGCTGGACGCGCACGCGCGGCACGCCGAGCGCCTGCAGCTTCGACTGCACGGCGCGGCTCGGCGCCAGCACCAGGTCGAAGCGCGAGTAGAGCCGCGCCACGTAGCGTTCCGCCGCGCGCGCGGCGGCGTGGCCGAGCCGCGCGCCCACCAGGCTCGGCAGGTCCGAATGATAGAAGCCGGCCGTCGGCACCCCCAGCTGCTGGCCGGCTTCCAGCGCCGCCCAGCCGAGCCGGTAGGGATCGCCGGCCTCGATGACGTCCGGCAGCAGCGCCGCCAGCAGGGCACACCACGGCCCGGTGCACAACGGGAAGCGGAAGCCGCCGGAACCGGGCAGCGGCAGGGCCGGCAGCACGCGGTGATAGGGCGCCAGCGCGCTCTCGCGTCCCCCCGGCGCGATGACGGTGTGGCGCACCCCCGTATGGCGGGACAGCCATTCGTGCTTCGCCTCGATGTAGCGCCGCACGCCGCCGCTGTGCGCGGCGTAAAGCATGGTGATGTCGCACAGGTGCAGCGGCCGGACGGTTGGCGTGGCGCGCGAGTCCATGCCGACGCCCCGCAAGTCCCGGACCAGACATGGCGCGCGCAGCCGCGCAGCGGGCCGCGGCGGCAGGCACGGCGCCATGCTGAAATTTCTACGCCGCATCGGTATTGTTTGCTGGTCGCCCCGGCGCGCATGGCGGACCCGGCATTTACACCGTTTTTATCCATTCCTTGCCACAATGCCGCTCGGGTTTCCCGATCGACAAGGGCACATTGTGAGGAACCGCCGGCTTCTCGCGCTGCAAGACCTCTCCCCAAGCCGCCGGCTGGTGCTGGCGCTGCTGGCCTGCGCGCTGACCACCCTGGTGGCGCTGCCGCTGCACGGCGTCTTCGACCTCGCCAATATCGTCATGCTGTTCCTGCTGGCGGTGCTGCTGGTCGCCGTCGCGCTCGGGCGCGCCGCCGGCGTGCTGGCGGCCTTCGTCAGCGTGCTGCTGTTCGACGTCTTCTTCGTGCCGCCGCGCTTCTCGCTGGCGGTGCAGGATGCGCAGTACCTGGTCACCTTCGCCGTCATGCTGGCGGTGGCGCTGATCACCACGCACCTCGCCGCCGGGCTGCGCCGCGAGGCGGAGATCGCCGACGCCAGCGAGCGGCAGGCGCGCGCGCTCTACGAGATGGCGCGCGAACTGGCCGGCGTGCTGACGGCCGAGCAGGCCGACGAGGTGACGCGCAACTTCCTGCGCAGCCACTTCGACATCGACGCCGGGCTCTGGCTGGCCGATGCGTCCGGCGAGCTGCAGCCGGTCGGCGCGGCGCCGCAGGCCGCTTCCGCCGAGCTGGTGCTGGCGCGCGTCGCCTTCGACAGCGGCCGGCCGGTCAACAGCGGCGAGCACGCGGGCGGCCGCTATGCCAGCGCCTGGATTCCGCTCACCTCGCCGATGCGCGTGCGCGGCGTGCTGTGGGTGCGGCCGCTGGCGGCCGACGCGCAGACGCTCTATTCGCAGAAGACGCTGCTCAGCACCGTGGCCTCGCTGGTGGCGGTCGTGATCGAGCGCCTGCACTACGTCGACGTCGCCCACGCCTCGCAGGTCGACAGCGCCTCGGAGCGCCTGCGCAGCTCGATCCTCTCCGCCCTGTCGCATGACCTGCGCACGCCGCTGACGGCGCTGGTCGGCCTGGCCGACTCGCTGGTGCTGCTCGAGCCCGCGCTGCCCGAACCGGCCCGCGAGACCGCGCACGCGCTGCGCGACCAGGCCGTGCGCACCAGCAGCCTGGTGGCCAACCTGCTCGACATGGCGCGCCTGCATGCGGGGCAGGTGAAGCTGCGGCGCGAGTGGCAGCCGGTCGAGGAGCCGATCGGCGCCGCCATCAAGCTGCTGCGCCCCGCCCTCGGCGACCGCACCGTGCGCGTCGACCTCGCGCCCGGCCTGCCACTGCTCGAGCTCGATGCCGTGCTGATGGAGCGCGTGTTCTGCAACCTGGTCGAGAACGCCGCCAAGTACTCGCCGCCCGGCACGCCGATCGACATCGCCGCCGAGCTGGGCGGCGATGCCGTCGAGGTGCGCGTCTGCGACCGCGGCTGCGGCTTTCCGGCCGACAAGAGCGCGGTGTTCGGCATGTTCGTGCGCAGCGAGTCGAGCCAGCCGGGCGTCGGCCTCGGGCTCGCCATCTGCCGTTCCATCCTCGAGGCGCATGGCGGCCGCATCGAGGCGCGCGACCGCGACGGCGGCGGCGCCTGCGTCGTGCTGTCGCTGCCGGTCGGCAATCCGCCGGCGATCGAGGAGGAATCCGAATGAACGCGCCGCAGCAGCCGGCCGTGCTGATCGTCGAGGACGAGAAGGAGATCCGCCGCTTCGTGCGCGCGGCGCTCGAGCACGAGAACTGCCGCGTGTTCGAGGCCGCCACCGTCGCCGAAGGCCTCCTCGAGGCCGGCGCCCGCAAGCCCGACCTGGTCGTGCTGGACCTCGGCCTGCCCGACGGCGACGGCGTCGACTTCATCCGCGACCTGCGCGGCTGGTCGGCGGCGCCTGTCATCGTGCTGTCGGCGCGCACGCGCGAGAACGACAAGATCGCCGCGCTCGATGCCGGCGCGGACGACTACCTGACCAAGCCGTTCGGCGTCGGCGAACTGCAGGCGCGCACGCGGGCGCTGCTGCGGCGGCAGGCGCGCGCCGGCGACGGCACGAGCCCCGAGTTCCGCTTCGGCGAGGTGCGCATCGACTTCGCGCGGCGCATCGTCGAGCGGCGCGGCGAACCCGTCCACTTGACCCCCATCGAATATCGGCTACTCTGCGTGCTGGCCGCGCAGGCGGGAAAGGTTCTGACCCAGCGATTCCTGCTGCGCGAGGTGTGGGGACCGGGGTCCGCCGAAAGCAGCCATTACCTGCGCGTCTACGTCGGGCGCCTGCGCCAGAAGCTCGAGGACGACCCGGCCCAGCCGAAATACCTGCTCACCGAGACCGGCGTCGGCTACCGCTTCCAACCCTAACCACCGGAACGCCTCCCCCATGAGCGAAACGCCCAACCGCCAGTCGCTGCGCACCCTCACCCTCGCGGCGCTCGGGGTCGTCTACGGCGACATCGGCACCAGCCCGCTCTACACGATCAAGGAAGCCTTCGCCAACGAGCACCATCCGGTGCCGATCACGCCGGAGAACGTGCTGGGCATCCTCTCGCTGATCGTCTGGTCGCTGATCATGGTGGTCACGCTGAAGTACGTGCTCTACATCATGCGCGCCGACAACAAGGGCGAAGGCGGGCTGATGGCGCTGATGGCGCTGGCGCTGCGGCCGCTGGCGGAAGGCAGCCGCGCGCACCGCACCGTGCTGGCGCTCGGCATCTTCGGCACCGCGCTGTTCTACGGCGACGGCATCATCACGCCGGCGATCTCGGTGCTGTCGGCCATCGAGGGCATCCAGGTGGCGACGCCGGCGCTCACGCCCTACGTGATCCCGCTGACGCTGATCGTCATCATCGGGCTGTTCTTCTTCCAGCGCCACGGCACCGGCGGCATCGGCGCACTGTTCGGGCCGGTGATGGTGCTGTGGTTCGGGACGCTGGCGGTGCTCGGCATCGTGAACATCGCCGCGGCGCCCGCGGTCGTCGGCGCCCTGCTGCCGACCCACGGGCTGGCGTTTCTCGCCGCCAACCCGCTGCTGGGCTTCTTCGCGCTCGGCGCGGTGTTCCTCGCCGTAACCGGCACGGAGGCGCTCTACGCCGACATGGGCCACTTCGGCCGCGGCCCGGTCCAGCTGGCCTGGCTTGGGCTGGTGCTGCCCGCGCTGATCCTCAACTATTTCGGCCAGGGGGCCCTGCTGCTGGCCGATCCCGGCACCATCGACAACCCGTTCTACCACATGGTCCCCGACTGGGGCCTCTATCCGCTGGTCGGGCTGGCCACGGCCGCCACGGTGATCGCCTCCCAGGCGGTGATCTCCGGCGCCTTCTCGATGACGCAGCAGGCGATCCAGCTCGGCTACCTGCCGCGCATGGAAGTCCAGCACACCTCGGCCTCCGAGATCGGCCAGATCTACCTGCCGGCGATCAACTGGATGCTGCTGGTGTCGGTGATCGCGCTGGTGCTCGGCTTCAAGACCTCGACCAACCTGGCGGCGGCCTACGGCATCGCCGTCTCCGGCATGATGATCATCACCACGCTGATGGCCTTCATCGTCGCGCGCAAGCTGTGGGGCTGGAGCCTGGCGGCGAGCGCGGCGATCACCGCCGCCTTCCTGGTGATGGACGTCGGCTTCCTCTCCGCCAACGCCATCAAGATCGAGGACGGCGGCTGGTTCCCGCTGGCCTTCGGCATGTTGGTGCTGACCGTGATGCTGACCTGGCACCAGGGACGCCGCCTGCTCACCGAGCGCGTGCGCAGCGACGCCCTGCCGCTCGACGCCTTCGTCGCCGACATCGCCGCCAACGACATTGCGCGCGTGTCCGGCACGGCGATCTACATGACGCAGGACACGCGCAACGTGCCGTTTGCCCTGCTGCACAGCCTCAAGCACTACGAGGTGCTGCACAAGCGCATCGTGTTCCTCACGGTATCGGTGCTCGACGTCCCCTACGTGCCGAACGCCGACCGCGTCACGGTCGAGAAGCTGCCCGGCGAGTTCTACCGCGTGAAGGTGTTCTACGGTTTCATGGACGAGCCCGACCTGCCGGCGGCGCTCGAGTGGTGCGCAGGACACGGGCTCGAGTTCGACATGATGAAGACGACCTTCTTCCTCGGCCGCGAGACCGTCATCCCGAGCCTGGGCGCACGGATGGCGTACTGGCGCAGCCTGCTGTTCGTCGCGCTATTCCGCAACGCCGGCAGTGCTACTGCCTTCTTCAAGATCCCGTCCAATCGCGTCGTCGAGCTCGGCACGCAAGTCGTCCTCTAGGAGCGGATCTCCGCGCCCCCCGGGGCATCCCGCATCGCGGCACCCTACGCCTCAGGTCATATCCGGTTCGCCGGATATGACGATTTCATCCTCCGACCTATACTGCTTCGCATCAGCCAGGCACGCCGCGGCGCCCCGGATCGCCGCCCGCGACGACGGAGGCCGCGATGCGAAACACCCCATTTCGCCGGCAGGATGCGAGGCCCGCGCAGCCCGCGGAAGTCATGCGGGACCCGTCGTTCCCGCTCGCCATCCGCGCGCTCGAAAGCCATCCCGCCTACGTCCAGGCGGCCGGCGCCTGTCCCGACCTCGCCGATCCCCGCACGCCCCCGCTGGCGGCCCCCGCGCGCTGCAACCTGGTCCTGGTGCACGGCGGGCTCTCCAACGGCCTGGCGGACTTCGGCGGCAGCCTGATCGGCGGCGCGGCGCCGCTGCTGGCGCCGGCGCCGGGCTTCAACATCTTCCGCTTCGAGCACGACACCTGGCTGCCGGTCCGGTCCAACGTCGACCAGCTGGTGCGGCTGATCCGCGAGAAGCTGCACGGCGGCAAGCTCTTCTTCATCGGCTTCTCGCGCGGCGGCGTGGTCGCCGTGCGCGCCGCCGCGCTGCTGCGCCGGCTGCATGCCGTCGATCCCGGACGCGACGCCGCGGCGCGCAGCCATGGCGACGTCGAGGTGATGACCTTCGGTACGCCGCATCGCGGCTTCCGCACCGGCGACGTCGGCTGGCACCTGCCGCGCACCTGCTACTGCCTGCAGTACGCCGTCTCGAGCGCGATCCGCCACCTGCCGGCGCCGCGCCGCCTGGCGATCTTCGTGGACTCGCTGCGCCGCCTGTCCCGGCTACCGCCCGGCATCGCGGACATCAGGACGGGCAACCCCGAACTGGAGGAGTTCATCCGTTCGGCGGCCGGCCGCTGGATCGAAGGCCGGCTGCACGCCTACGGCGGTGCGCCGCCACAACCCGGGTGGCTGCCGCAGTGGTGCCGCGCACTGCTGTCGCGTCCGGTGCCCGGCATCGGCGACGGCGCCGTCTCGCTCGCCTCGGCGACCGCCTA